>NZ_JBMERN010000044.1:0-30506 GCF_049310965.1 Loktanella sp. DJP18
CGATGCGCGTCTCGCCCTGCATCAGGGCAAGCGTGCAGTCCATCTGGCCGTGGTGAAATCCGCGGACGTGCAACCGCATCACCATAGTCCGGAGACGATCCAGCACGCTCACGGATTTCTGGACCGGTTGATCCCGGTCACAAGAAGGGCCGCGATTGGCAGGGCGAGCACGACAATGGCCCAGCTTGGAGAGATGTCAGCTATCATCATCCCGATCATGATCGGGATCTGGAGGGCGAAGGCTGCCAGCAGGAAGAGGATGCGCCGATGACGGTGAGGTGCCAGTTGCGCACCCTTGGTCCGGGGCGATGCGTAGTTCTGGAGGATCAGATTGATGTCCTGATCACGCGCCCGCCGTTCTTTCTTGGGGTCGATCTCGGGCGCCATGTCGTGCCGGCTTTCGCGGCGGGGGCTCATTCAGCCATCGCTAGCTGAAGGTGCTCGAGCTTCGGCAGCTGCGGCTCGACGATGTCGAGAAGCAGTTGAAGTTTGTCGAGGGATTTCTCGGACAGTCCACGCAACATGCCAACTCCGCAAAGGCACGCATGGATCGACATTACGACGCGCAGCGACTTCTGGCGATCGGCGAGGGCCGTGTTTTCAGGGGCCGCCGCACTGACGCCGTCGGGTGCTGTCACGATGGCACGTGCAGCGCAGAGCAGCGTCGCGCTGAACACCGTAAAAAGATCATCCTCGAGGCGGATGCCGCGGTAGCGAAAGCTGCCCTGTGGCGTAGCGCAGGATCGCTTCAGGATTTCGATGGCCGCCATGCGCTCTCCGGCGAAGGCGGGCATGGCGCGCGCATTTGTGGCGCAGAAGGCGAAAGCTGTCGTGAAGCACATCGCGGTCTCGACGCCGATGTGGGAGCGACTGGCGTAGGCCTCCATGATGTCCATCATGGTGACGGCCAGCAGGCTCGGCATGTGTGCTTCGACTGGCAGATCGCCGCGGGCGTCGCGCAACTGCACTGCAAGGGGTGCGAAGAAATCGTCGGCAAGATAGCGGGCCTCGTCCGGGCCCAGCGCATCGACGAGGATCAGGCTCATGCCCAGTGATGTGTTCTTGGTGCTCTGCATGTCGTTCTTCCTTTATGCCATCATCGCGCGTGGATGTCTCATCTTGAGGACATCCAGGGGCGAGGGTGTCTCACCCCGTCTCTCGCGTGGTCGTGTGCGCCTGCGCACTCCGAAGGATCTGCGTCTTTTGGAGACCAAAAGAAAAAGCCGGCGCAGCCCCACGGGTTGCGCCGGCGCGATCTGTCGATGAAGGGCGCGAAGAAGAGGTAAGAGATTGTCTCACCACCGAATGCAGCGGATATGGATCGAGGGTCCGAAAGAGAGATGGATCTGATCCTTGCGTGTGTGAGAGGGATCTCATCTCCGGGGTATCGCCTGAACGGCATCCCCGGAGAAGCAGCGTACCCTCAGGTCATTGCGCGACTGAAGACCAGAAGGCCTGCGCCGCAAGGCGCTCCCGACGGTGTTCAGGGGCCGCAGGCTCCTCAGCCAGACGTGGCATCAGCACCGCAAGGTCGTTGAGGCCATCGGCTCGCTCAAAGACGAACGGGCCATCGCCGAGATCTTCGCCGCGGGCGCCGAACAGGGCGAACTGCACCGGCGAGCGGCCAAAGAGCTGCGGCAGCGGCTCATACGGGCTGTGCGCGGGATCTGTGATCGCGGCGCGCAGGGCGGTCTTTTCCGGCGATTGCGCAGGCGCAGCTGCGAAAGCGGGGGTCTTCAGAGCCGAAAGGGTCATCTTTTTCTCCATCTCCGGATGCGTCCGGAGAGCCCGGCCGGGCTCCCCTCACATATGAAGGGGAGATTGGGCGGCATACTTCGCGCGCAAAACCTCTGCGGACGACCGAGTGTTGGTTACAGGCGTGAAATGCTGTGGAGCCGGGCGGGTGGCATCGCAGACGGAGCACTCGCCCCATCGCTGGTAGGCCGGATCGGCGGCCGACAGGTGGCCGGTGTGGGCTGTGCCCCACTGATGCGTGCAGAGCAGACGCAGCAGCCAAGGCAGGACCGTTGTCGTCGGCGTGGGCTTAGGATGTGTCATGTCGAGCTCCGTGTCAGGGAGTTGGAATCGCTTGTGGTGCGCCAGTGCCGCCAGCTGATGATGCCAGCCATGACGACGCCTGCGAGGAAGCTGCCGGCCATGGCGTAGCCCGCGGCGCGGGAGAGCGCAGGTGCATCGAAGGTGATCGCGGCGATGTAGGTCATCATCAGGAGGCTGAAGATGTTCACGTTCAGGCGGCCGATGATCTCGATCGGGGTGTTGGGGCGCTGGCAAATCTGGTTCCAGATGAGGACGGCGTCACGTTCGATGTCGACATCATCGCCGTAGATACGACCACCGCTGGCTCCGCAGACCGAGCAGCGGACCTGGGCCATGAAGAGGCCTTCTGACCTGTCGTCCGACATCGCGTGATGCAGATGGACCGCTTCGCTGCGACAAAACCCGCAGGGGTTCAGATCATGCGCCATGTCAGGTCCTCCAGAAGTCGACGATCTCGGCAAGATTGTCGAATGTTTTCTTGCTTATGGCAATGACGTCCGGCTTGCCCTCGCGCGTGATGCGCTTGTGGGAGACATCATCATTCCGGCTCAGCGAGGCTGTCAGGACAGTCTGCCATGAATTTTCCGACAGAAGCACGAAGTGCGATCCTTCGAGGTTCAGGGCGACGGCCTTTTCCAGCGCCTCATCAAGGATCGCCTCGATTTCGGGAGACATCAGATCGATGGGAGCGTTTGCTTGAGCGACAGCGTTCATTGGGCAGACCCTTCGATCTTGGTGGGGGAGAAGCCGTCGCGGGTGAGGCGCGGCATAAGGTCGTTCTGATACTGGTCGACAGCGATCAGGGCGCCCGCAGCATCGCGGGCATGCCAGAAGCCACGACCCTCACGACGGACAGTCAGCGGCTCGCCAGCGGCAGCGGGCTTGCGGTTCGCGTAGATTGGATCACGCATTGATTGTTCCTCTCTGTCTGTCTTTCATTTGCCCAGACGGCGATGCCTGCCCGGCCTCACTCTGTTGGGTCGGGCAGTCCTCGCAGGACGTCCAGGCGCATCCGGAGCGGGGTCAGGATTTCCTGCTCCCACGCCATCTTCTCATTGACAAGGTCGGCGCGGTAGCTTGTGAAGTCCGCCTGATTTTGTAGTGACCCGGTCACGGCGCGGGTATCGATTTCGGCAATGCGCATCTCGGTCCGCGAGATACCAAACTCGGCAATCCGAGTGAGACTGGCGAGGACATCCTGGTCATAGAAAGTGCCTAGCCCGCCTGCGGGCGCGAGGGATTTCATCCAGTCGTCGATTCCGAAAATGCTCAGGCGCACGTCTTCCACGTTGGATTGTTCGTCCAGTTCGAACGGCTTGTGCCCTGGCGCAGCGAGGGGCATGTCGAGCACGGCGTCGTTGACGAGGACCTGCCGCTCGGTCTGATCAGGGCGGTGTTCTTCCCATGCTGTGCGGAAGAAGATCATTGTCTCGTAGTTCAGGAAAGCGACATTGCGATCGCACTTGCGGCCGATCTGCCAGCTCAGAGCGAATGGCGTGCCATTCAGGCACAGCAGGTAAAGACCGACCTGCTGGTCGGTGCAGAGCCAGGAGTTGAGCGCGACCGAGGTCATTGTTTCGGCCTTGTAGAACGCCTCCGTGTGACGATCGCCCAGCGACCAGTCTCCGACCGTGCGATCGTAGAGTATACTCTCGATCGCATCGGCATCGAGGCGCCAGGAGGCGTTCTCAACGCTGTAGTCGGTAAAATCCTCACCGGCGATCAGCGCGCGCAGCGTGGTCGGGGCGGAAGTCTGGGTAACGGTGGACATGGGGCGTCTCCTGAAGCGAGCGGTGCAGCAAAACCAGCACCTGATGGGGAAAGAGCCGGCACCCGTAAGGGGTGTCCGGCAAAAAGAGGGTGAGCCTCCGGATCAGCCCGCGGCGTGAGCCGTGTTTGCGCGCGCGAAGTCCTGCTGAGCTGTGGACATGCTGTCCGGGCTCGCCAGCAGGGCGTAGAAGACCCCTTCGGGGTATTCGGTGGCGACCTTGCGCAAGCGCGCCATCGTGTTGCGCAGCGCGCTGGAATCCAGGCGACGCAGAGCGCCAGGCGAGGCCGCGGCCAGCACGCGCTCGGCATTGAGCTCGTCGCGCAGGATCGGTGCCAGGACGGTGGAGAGGGCTTTTTCGAAGTCGTTGCCTTGCCGGGCGAAAATCTCGAGGGCCCAGAATGTGGGGTTTTCGTTGTCGAAAATCAGATGACGGGCAAGTTCGAGATCGGCGTCGTAGTCGCTGTCGGGCCCTTCTTGGGCTGCGACGTCCGTGACCGGGTAGGTGACGGTGAAGCCGGATGTGGCCAGTGCGTCAATGACATGCAGCAGCGTGTTGTGGTGCGCCGAGCGCTGGTCCTTGGACAGCGCGTCGTAATCGCGGTGCAGCAGGCGCAGCGCGCGGTTCTCGGCAGCAAGGGATGCGTTGCCGGCGGCGTCGCGGGTCTCGCAGACGCCCTCGAAAGCAGTCTTGAACCAGGCAAGATCGTCAGCATCGGCGGCGGCTACCTGAAGCTCGCCGGATGCGATCTTTGCACGGTAGCGGCCCATGGTGTCCACCAGGGCCTGCGTGGGTGCAGGATCGGCATCGATCGCGGCACGGAAATTCGCGAAGTCTTCGGCGGACAGGAAAGTGGACTGGGCATCCGGAGAGAAAGATTTGGACATGTCGTGCTCCTTGGTCGGGCGCGGGGCCGGTTCACATATGGACCGGACCCAAGCCCGATCGGCGCGGCTGCCCCTCCCCTCGAAAAAAAAGAAAGACAGACAGAAACGCAGACAGGACGTGGGATGGGTTGAGGTATTTCGGAAACCAACAGGAGATCCGGAGTTGCGAAGGCGTCGCTGTGCAACTCATCGATGGAAAGGTCCCCGGAAAAAGAAAGCCGGCGCACCCGTCAGGGTGGCCGGCGTCATCTCATTGCGGGATGTGTCGTGCGGACTGATCGGTCAGCCCTGCTTTGCGTGGCCCTGACACTCCAGGCGCGTGGGTGTCCGCCCATATGCGCGCAGAACGTTCCTGTCGGGCGCGAGCCACTCGAGAAGTGCGTCCACGAAGGCGCGGCAGACGAGCGCGGTGGCGATGACGGCCCCACAGAGCGCATAGACGATGAAGCTCGTAACGATCATCAGCGCCCAGCCGATGGTCATGACGACCATGAGGCTGCCGAATGCTGCGATCAGGAGGGACTTGCGCATGACGGGCGTCTTGCCTGGGGTCACGGGGGCGATGGTCGTCATATGGAGCATCCTCTCTGGGGAACTTGGGTGACGAAAGGCGTTTATGCTGGCGCTTACGCAGGTGTGCTGACCCCCGTGGCGTGTCTTGCCAGGAGATGGGGTCAGCACGATTGTGTCGGAGGTCTGTCGGTCAGATGTTGGTCCAGGCATCGAGGCCTTGGCGCAGCGCATCGGAGATCAACGTCCACTGATGATCGAGGATGTCGTCGATCAGGGTGTTGACCTCTCCATTGGTGAAGGCTTCACGAAGCCTCGCGTCATGCGCGAGGGTGGCGAGATAGAGCCAGACAGCATCCTTGGCGGCCTGGTCGAGACGCACGTCACGCTCGGGCTGTGTTTCCGCCTCGATGATCCTGGCGTAGGCCTCATTCTCACCTGCGAGATCGACGAAGAGCCCATCCTGGTCAACCATGCCCTCGCAGACCGAGATGAAGGCGCTGTGCAGCCTGTCGCCGATATCCCTATCGACGATCGTCTCGAGGATTTCCGACTTACGCAAGAAGATGAAATCGAAAAAGCGTTGAGTGGGAAATCTCGCCTGCACGGCTGTTCCATCGGGACGATCGTGATCCAACTGGATGCTAGGTCCGCTCTCGTCTTCGATCGCGGAGAAGACCCCGTAGATTCCGTTGAAGACAGGCTGCGGCTGAGCGCTGAAGAATGTCTCGTAGAAGATCGGGAGTTCGGCCGGCTTGAGGAGGACTTGGGTCGAGTGGGCGTCGAGCGACATTACGAGGCCTGACTTCACCAGGCGCCAAGGCCAGGTGGGCATTTCCTGCGAAGAAGACTCTTTCGCAGGCACAAGGTCATCCAGCGACAGGCCGCGGGTGAAGACAGGCGACGTGGTGGCTTTGAGCGAACCCCAGTTACGACCTTTGCCGAGCAGGGAGCCTGCAAAGATGTTCAGAACGGTGTTCTTGCTGAGCTGCGGATTTCCCGCGGCGGCAATGAACGCGTCGGCGATCAGCGACAAATGGTCGATATCGGTGACGATGAGCGGAGTCTTGGAGGTGCGAGACATGCGTCTTCCTTTTTTCCGGCGCAGGATAAATGCGGATCGGGATGTGGCCCTTGTCCCCCGCGACCTGCACCTGTGAAGGAGGATGCATTGTCGATGGGTGAGAGTGCTGACCTTGACCCGCGAGGCGGGTCGGATCGGCAGAGCACGGAGGTCCAATGGGCCCGGAAAATCCGTGTCGGAGGTTTTGCCGCGCAATCCCGGTCACCCGGTGCATTCGGCCCTCATCACGGGGGCGAATGTAGCGGAGTGACAGCCTCTCAGCAAGATGGCGCAGCACGCCCCGCTTGTGAAAAAAAAGCAGGCACGACCCCGCGGGTCGGCCTGCGTCATGACCTGGATCTGAAGTGCGATTACGCTTGGTCGTCGTCCTTGGGCGCCGTGCCTGCGCGCAGGGCGGCGACGCGCGGATGCAGACCGCGTGATCCGACGGCCAGCAAGGCCGCCATGGCGGCTGCGTTGCCCGCAACAAGCGTAGCGCGCGCTTCGACGATTTCTTCGGGCGTCAGGAACTCCTGCTTGATCGGCCCTGCGGCGGCGATTTCGGCCTGCAAGGCTGTAAACGCGTCGCGGGCCCACGCAGCGGTCTCCTCGTCGTCACCTGCGACGGTGAACGTGCCATCGACGACCTTGTCGGAGAAGCGCTGGGCTGCGGCGATGGCTGCCGGCGTCGGTGCGGCCGGGTTCGCCAGAGCCTCAGCGAAGGTATCGAAATCCGCGGCCGAGAGAACCGTGCGGGTAGGGGTGTTCTGCGTCATAGCGGAGATCTCCGGCAAAAGGGGTGCGGCGCGCGTCGGCCGGTCTTGTCAGGCATAAGGTGGGTCGAGTCGACGCATGCGTCAAATGCCGGTCGGCACGAGGGCGACAGGCACACTGCATGGATCAGAAGGGGATCACGTTCTTCGGGGTGCGGAGGTTGGCTGCGGCAACCACGGGCCAGCGAAACTGGGCGCGCGGGAAATCGACTTCGGCCTGGCGCTCGGTCAGCTCGCGGCTGTCCTTGTGGTCATTGGGATAGAACTGGAAGAGCTTCACGGGACCGATGTCGGTCACGGCTGCGCGCACGGTGCACTGGATCTGCTCTTGGCGAATTTGCTGCCCATGTCTTTATCCCTTGTCGATGTATCGCGCCCCTGACGCAAGTCCAAGTCAGGGGCCGTATATGTTGGCAGTCTGCGCGGATCATGTCGCCGTTCAGGCGGACGGATCGTGATCTTCCGGCCCATCGCAGCCGATGTCGGCTGCGAGGTCCGCAGCAGTCCCGGCGACGAAGACGGCGGGTGCCGCGATCTCGGCCATGACCCTAGCGGCGGTATACTGGTCAAGGATCAGGCCTCCGTCCGCGGCGACCCAGCCGTTTGCGGCTGTGGCGGCGCGTGTATTTTTCGCGATCATAACTTCGACTCCTCAGAGGTGACAGGCGCGTTCAGGAACTCAGCGTGGGCGGCATTGAAGACGTCGTCGATGGCCTTTTGATCCTGGTAGATCGCATCCTGGTCGACGATGACGATCACCATGGAGCTGACCTCCGTCTCGCGCACGTTGCGAGATGTGAGGTAGATGTTGATCGCCCCGGAACAGAAGGATGACCGTTTTCGGTCGGGGTCTGGGGAGTAGTAGATTTCCGGGGTGTTGCGACCGTAGAGTGCATCGTCGTTCATCCGGACGCGTTCGCGCGTATTGGCATTCTCGATGCAATCCGGCGCATAGGCGTCGTAGGGGAATTTCACGATGCGAGATCCACCGATATAGGCGATGGTCAGGATCGTGGTGCCGGGGAAGCCGGGCGTCACGGCCGAGGGTGTTTCGTATTTTGCCTCGAGGCGCGCCAGCAGCTTCACCTTGTCGACGGGCGTGTCGAACTCGATGCTGCGGTAGATGATCTGCACGCGGTTTCCGGTGGCGGCTGAGCCAAAACCGAACATCAGCTCTTCGGTGCCGAACGTCGGAAGCACGTCGATACCTGCCAGGGTGTAGTCGGTGCGCTCGACTATACGCAGGACGCCTGGCGCACCTGCGAAGGTCGTGAAAAACCCGTCGAACGTCTCGCCGCCCGGCTCGAACGACGTGATGGCGTATTCGTATCCGGTCCGGGTCGGAAAGCGTCCCGTGAAGGTTATACCCTCTTTGGCAGCGGGCATGTCTTCGATATCGGGCCGGTCCGGTGCGATGAGAGCCATTGTCTCATCGAAGGTCATGCCAATGGCCACGTCGAGGACATCGATCGCTTTTGCGTCGGGAAAGCCGCTGGCAATGGCGTCGACCACTGGAAGGCTTGTGCGAGGCGCGTCCTGCGCTGTTGCGGACAAACCTGTCAGGCACAGGGCGACGGCACACAGGCATGGGCCCAAGAAATGCGACAAGGTCAATCTCCAGGGTGAGGGCAAAGTCCGTCTGATCGGGATATTGCCTGGACGCGGTTAGGGGAAGATGCCTTCCAATAGAATGAAAGATGTCCCGCAGCGCTGCGGCAATTCGCGGCGGGGTTTACCTCGGGGTGCAGCGTCAGGACCAGTAGCTCGTCTTGATCAGGCGCACGAACCAGTTCTTCGGATGGTGCGGTACGATCACGAGAATGATCGTCATGTTCAGCACAATGAAGAGCAGCACGCCGGCGAACCAGTCGCCGTCAGGGGATGTGAGGCCAAGACGCATGACCAGCATGGTGATGCACATGTGTAAGACCATCAGGATTGCCAGCGCGGCGATCGTCGCGCCGATACGGACAAGAACACCGGGCTTGGCCGGGGCGGTCTGCACGGGCGTATCTTCGGGGTGGATGTTTTCCATATCAGGCGGCCTTGATCAGTGTTGCGGATTTGATGGCGGCCATCAGGCTGGTCATCGCGGCGTTGGCGTCGATCTCATCGCCCATGAGGGAGATATCGGCTTCGACGTCAGCCAAGGCGGCCTCGATCTTGGCGAGAGCGTCGGCTGCCAGGGCCCGCTCTTTCAGGGCCTTCTTGGTCAGGTCGCCGGTATTGAGAAACTTCGCCATCGTCAGCGGGTTCTTCAGAAGTGCTGCAAGGGTTTTCATCGGTCTGGACCTTTCTGTGTCAGCTCACGGGGATGTCGTCCCCTTCACCCATGAAGGGGCGGCAATCTGCGGCGATCTTTATCCTGTGTCACACAGATATAGTGCTGTTCTCGGGCGGTGTGTGACTGGTGAACGCCGGATGCCGGATCTGAGACAGCGAGGATGCGGGATTATCCCGCAAGAAAAATGGCCGACACCCATGTCTGGGTGCCGGCCGATCGTTGTCTTTTTTTCAGGCTGTCTGTCTGTCTGCCTGTCTGGCCGCGAGCGCTTGTTCTTTCGACCAGTCCCGCATCTCGGTCATGATGCCGATCGCGACCCTCTCGAGTGCCACGTATTCGCCGCGCAGGATGAACGCGTCCGGTGTACCTGGCGCATCCAGGTAGCGCCGGTGCAGCGCGAAGCGTGCATCGGGGTTTTCCGCGTCGAACGACAGGATGAGACGGCCGCACTTGGACACATAACGTGCCTGCGTCGAGATCTTTTCGTCCCAGAACGATCTGTCCTCGACGAGGAAGCTGTCGTTCGGCGGCAGCTTGTTGAGGGTGAACAGGCTCTCCATCCGCGCGTGCTGCGCGTCACCCACAAGCGGTTTCAGTGGCGTGATGCGGCCGACGGCGGAGCACCAGGTCACATCCGCGTCCGACCATGTCCGGGAGTGCCGGTCACGCTGCTGGACGATGTAGTAGAGATCGTCGTCGTCCCGGCCGACACCGAGGAGGCGGACGACCTGATCATCGTAGAGCAGGCACATCTCGTTGTGATGCGGACGCAGTTCGGCTGCGAGCATGTCGAGGGAGGTGATGGTCATGGGCAGTCCTTTCAAGCGGGGTAGATCGACATGGCCTCGGGCTTGTCGGAATATTCAGGCGCGGGCCGGGTATCGGGGGCGGCACCGTCGAGCAGAACATCGGCCAGGTTATGCATCAGGCCGGGATGGTGCGTGTCGCAGGCGACAATAGCTCTCCGGCTGAAGAGTGTGCCTGGCGCTGGCCGCGCGTCCGCGGGGATGCGATGGAGCTCGAGATCGGTGAGTGGGCGCGCGACGGTGATGTAGCTCATCAGCGTGCCGTTCATCGACGCGTCGGGCTGGCCCTCGAGAGTGATGCCGATGCTGGCCAGCATCGCGATGACCTCGCGGTTGCTCTTGCCGTCCATCTGGTGGTGCGAGAAATGCGCCGATCCCAGTTGGCGGATACCGTTGCGGCGTGCGTCCTGGCCCCGCCATGCGAAAGCGGCGATGGCATCCTCGACGCGCGGCATATCGACGACACGCGCGTCGAAGTGCGGCATGCGGTCGGTCCAGGCGGCAAGGCCATCTTGGTCCTCGAGCAGCGCGCGGGTAAAGGCGGCCGTGGCGAGGGCTGCTAGAACGGAGGTCATCTTCAGGATCTTGCCGCCGAAGAAATGCTGGGACGCAGTGCCATCATCCGTGATGGCCGGCGCGAACAGCAGCGAGATCTCGTCCGACTGGACGTAGGCTGCGGTGGCGTGGGTGTGGTGCAGCAGGTGCGCTGACGTGGCTTGCATCGCGCGGGTCATGCGCGGATCGAAGGGCCGCTGCATGTCACGGGTGAAACGCGAGAAGCCGCGGCCGTCGATGCGGGCGTAGATCGCATGGTTTGCAGGGATGGGCTGACCTGCGGTCTCGCGCTCCAGCGTCTTGATCAGGTCGCCGAGGGGATCGAACATGGACATAGGGTCTCCTTCAGACGGCGGCAGGGGTGTCGGTGGATACGGCGGGCTCCGTAGGGATCGTGGTATTCCCGCATGCGCAGGACACGGCGCCGTTGGCGGCCGTGGTCTTGGCGCCGGTGCACACGTAGGGGAAATCCGAGCTGCAAAAATCGATCAGCTGCTGCTCACGGCTCACGGCATGGCTCATGGGGGTCGCTCCAAATCTCGCAAGGCCGACTGTCGACCTCTTCACCCATGAAGTGGGTCGACAGCCGGACACCCGGAAACCTGCACACCGACCCTGCCCTTCAATCAACCCCCACCTGACAGGGAAAAATTGGGGCGCCGCCCCCATGAAAAGAGCCGGCCACCCTTGCGGGTGCCGGCTCTGGTCTTTCACGGGGCGGCGAACAGGCCTCAGGCTTTGCGGTTGCGGTAATGTTCGTAGGTCATCAGCGGCACGCCGGCGATGAAGCTGCCGATGATCAGGGACCGAAACGTGGCCCCGAGGTCCGCGTCCGAAATGATCAGGCAAATGATCCAGCCGGCGAGCGAGACGCTGAAGACATCGCGCGCGATGCTCGTCACGCGGGCGAGGATGGTCGCCACGGTGCGATCGGCGGCATTCCATGCGGCGATGGCCTTCTTGTTGGCGTTCGCTAGATTGTCCTCACCGCAGAACCGCGTGCCCGCAGCACCACAGTGCGCGCAGTGAACCTGGGCCATGAACGTGGCCGGTTTCGGGCGCGTGAAGATGCAGGGGCCGGATTTGAGCGTGGCGTCTTCATCGCCGCAAAACGGGCAAGGGATAAGCGTGGTCATGACGGGGTCCTTGTCGGATGGTGACGCTGAGCGATGTTTGGGACATTGCGTCGGTACGGTCAGAACCCAAGCTCATAACCACTGGATCTATCGGGTGCGATCCGGGTCGCGCCCAGTGGTGTTCTGGGTGTGAAGACCACAGGTGCCCCGGGGGCCGCGTTCTTGGGCAGATCCGCGATGGCCGCGATCGTGATCTGCTTGGTGTCCTCATCCTGAACGACGAATTCGTTGGGGCCCTTGCCGCGCATCGTGCCCTGCACGACTTGGCCCGGATGGGCGTGGGCGAAATAGGTCTGCTGGAAGCCGTCGACGCCACAGAAGGCCTTGTAGGGGCCGCGCATGCGGGCGACGGCCTCGGGATCGGAGATTTCCTGGAACAGGCGACGCATATGGCCGTGATGGCCACGGGTCGAATGCTCGGAAACCTCGTAGATCCGGCCTTGCGTCACATACTGGAAATCCAGCGGGTGACCGGTGTGTTCGGCGTATTGACTGATGAAGGCGCGCTGGACCCGGCCATTACCCTCCCGGAAGGGATGCATCCAGTTCAGGTGCGTGAAGATCTGGGCAGCGTGATCGGCAAAGCCAGCGCTGTCCATCTTCCGGGCGGCTTCGACGTCGACGATTCTGTCGAGGACGGCAAAGCCGGACTTGAGCATTTTCTCGTTGTCGAACTGCTGCCCGCCCATCTTGGCCATCGACTTGACGGGACCGATGGTCTCGCCTTCGATGGTGACGGTCTCATCGCGCATGTGACCGGCCCATTCGAAGACATCCTGCATGATGTGCCTGTGCAGCGCGCAGAGGTGTTTGCGATCAAAGGTGGGTACCACCAGGTCCGGCTCGAGTTCGAGCTGGGCGATACGACCGGCGGAGATGGTGGAAAGGGCGTTCTCGAACGCATCGGGATTGCGCGTGATCCCGAGCAGATTGCGCATGGTGCGCCCGTCATCCTGCACGAAGCGTTCGAGATTACCCATTATGCGTAAGACCGCGTCGCGGCCCAGGCGTTGTAATCGGCGATGCTGATCTCGCCCGCAATGTGACGCAGTTGCATCGCACGGGTCTCATCGTCGATGAAGCCGCCTTCCATCAGCACGCTGGCGTTGGCGCGCGCCCAGGCGGTTTCGCGGCGGGTGCGGTCAGCATCTTCTGCTGGGGTCATGGCGTCAGTCATATCAGGTCTCCTGATGTGGATTTGGGGCCTTGCCATCTGTTTTGAGGGGAGAATGGCGTCGATTTCACCATATGATATCGGACGCCAGGCTTCACGACAAAAACGCCCCTTGCGTCCTTCAGTCTTCTGGCGACCGTGTCGCACCGCAGCATTTGCAGCGGTAAAGCGTCGCCCACCAGTGACGGTATTCGGCGCCATCCCAGTC
Source organism: Loktanella sp. DJP18 (assembly GCF_049310965.1). Classification (NCBI taxonomy): domain Bacteria; kingdom Pseudomonadati; phylum Pseudomonadota; class Alphaproteobacteria; order Rhodobacterales; family Roseobacteraceae; genus Loktanella; species Loktanella sp. DJP18. Next base: position 13,224 of record NZ_JBMERN010000044.1, read on the forward strand.
GTGACCAAGGGTGCGGCAGATGAGGGTGCGGATCATGAGATTTTCCAGACGGTCAAAGAGGTTCTTCGGTGAGACTAGGCGTCATATCTGAGACACCAAGGATCGCCGGCGCTGTCAGGAAGGCGCGATCCAGATAGGGGGCACAGCGCTGGAGTGCCTGAGGGTCGGCGGAGAGTCCGTCTGGCCAGTAGGCTTCGACCAGGACCTGCTGGAAGCCGGTCTCGATCCAAGGCCGTATGTGACGTGCCTCGAACGCATCGAGCGCCTGTGCGTCCTCTTTGAGAAACTGGTGGCTTATGCTCCAGCCACCAGGATTGCGCTGGGCGAGCTCGCGGAACTGGATGTCGAGGTCATCGCGGCGCCAGGCGACGCAACCCGCGCGCCCGACAAGGTCGTCAGGCGAGGGGGATTGCACCGGCTCGGCCACGGCCGTGCCGGTGACGGCGCAGGCCATGATGATGGCAGCGAGAGCGAGGGTGTTCTTGCGCTGTGCCATCACTTGATGTGCGACAGGCGCAGGGCGGCGATGGCAGCGGCCTGCCAGACCTCGTCGCCGAAGAGGATCTGAATGACGCGTTCGGCGGGGTGATCCTCGGGGCAGATCCAGTCGCAGCCGAGGCGCTGGGAGTGCAGCTCCCAGGCAATCCCGACAGTCTCGGGGCGGATCGGAGGGTAGCCTGCATCGGCAAAGCATTTGGAGATGTAGGCGAGGCCTTGGGCGCGGGCGATGATGTCCTGAACGGTTGTCATGGCTGTCTCTCCTGGTGTGCTGTGAGGAATATGGGTCCGAGCAGCGACACGTTCATCCTGCACGTCAGATCTTATGATCACGTGTCCCGGATACGCTGTGCGCCGCCCTCACCCATGAGGGTGGCGGACCGCGTTGACAGATTTCAGAGAGTTGTTTTTCTGGCCTCAGGCGGCCTGCTCGGTTTGCAGGAAGAAGGCTTCGGGATCGCCTGTGATGCCGATGCGGCGTAGGGTGTAATCGGCGGCGTCCCGCGGCGTGACGGCACTCCCGGCCTGGATCTGGTCGTGCAGCTCGAGCAGGTAGCACTCGCGCGCGACCTCGACGGTGTGGTGAAACTCAAAAACGAGGGGCCCGTCGCCTCGCGCGCGGCTGCGTTTCGTGGTCGGGACCGCCTGCGAGAAATGCGCGTTGATCTGCGTCGTGACGCTCATCCATGCGCTCTGCACCGATGCGGCAAGATCCGGGTCCTGGGACATCCAGAGCTTGACGGTCCCGTCGACGGGGACCGTGGCGGTCATATGGGCCTCGGCCCGGCGGTAGTAGACGGCCGCAGTCGATGCGGCGTCCGACATTTCATTTCTCGGGATCATGCGGGATTCCTTATTTCCGGCATTCGATTTGCGCTGCGACCATCGGATGCACGGAAAAACCCGGCATGTTCTGGTAGCCGTTCACGACGCAAACCAGCGCGTCGTATTTCTGACGCAGATCAGCGATCGTGGCCAGCAGTTCCACCTCGCGCGGCGACGGCGGAACGGCTGCCAATTCTGGTGCGACCTCGTCTGTCATCGTGTGCTCCGGTTCGGGCTGTGTGATGGTCGGAAAGTCGGCGGCTGTCAGCGTGCTGACAAAGTCGCGGGCGTCGCCTGCTTTGCGCAGGGTGCCAACCGCCCGCACGACCGAGCGGGCAGGGTTGGGCATGCCGTCGCGGGCCAGGGTCTCCATGGCTTCGACCTCTGTCCAAGCGGCGGCACGACAAGCGGCCACGGCATCGTTCCAGATCTGAAGGTCAGCTTGTTTCATCGGTTCGCTCCTTGAAAAGATCGCATTGGATCAGGCGGTCGGTGCGCCGCGTGACAGGCTGGCGACGCCCGCGTCGAACAGGCTGTGCTGGCAGTTCATGCAAGCGTAGGTGTGCCCTTCGAGAAAGGCGCGTGCGCCGCGGGCATGGGCCCCTGCGATCCGGACCGCCATCTCCTCGGCGTGGCCGAGCTGGCGGCAGATTGTCTGGCACTTGGTGTAATCCTCACCTGGCGCCCGCGGGCAAACCGGCTGGGGATTGAGACACCAGTTCTCGCCCACGACGTGATCCCCATTGACGGTCACGAGCGTGCACTTGATCTGTGCCTTGGCGCAGGGGCCCATCTGGGTGCCCAATTCAGGCACGGCCCTTGTTGCCAAGCAGGCGGCGCAGGCCGTCGCTCTTTTCGCGGTGCGCGGGACGCTCGTCGCGCAAGGGGCGCATGGTGCGCTCCTGGCTGCGCTGTTTGACGTAGTCGTCCGACACGTCTGCGGCGATCGCGTGGGCAGCACCTGCCATGGAGAGGGCTGCCATCATGCCGCCCATCATCAGAACACGGTTCATCGGGGTCTTCCTTTCGGTGAAGCGCAGATTGGGCGCCGCCAGGGGGTCAGTCTTGATCGTGTGCCGCGGGACCGGGCTTGCGCCCGTCGAGGGCGTCGAGCTCGGCCAGCACCGGATGATCGGGTGCGAGCTTGCGCAGTGCCTTCATCAGCCGCCGTCGCTGGCGCAGGGCTTCATCGAAGCGCGACGCCGGCACTGTGGCGCCCAGCGCGCGCAGGTTTGCGACAGCTCTCTTGAAGTTGTCGATGCCGAAGCGCTCCTTTGCGGGGCGCTTTGGTTTCTGGTCTGTCATGCGGTCCTCCGGGGCTGGATTGAAATGATGGATGGCGTCAGGTGCGCGAATAGCGCCGGCCGTGATAGGCCATCTGGCTGGTTTGGAGTAGGCCATTACTGGCCCAAGCCAGCACCGCGAGACCACCGAACGCGAGGAAGCGGTCGAGCACCGGCATTTGCATGAAAAACAACGAGGCTGCGGTCAAGCCGATGGCGGCGATGGCACTGAGGGATGCAACCACGCCGATGAGGCCGGACATCTGGCGGATCGAGATCTTGGCAGCGGGAGAGATGAACATGGGTATTTTCCCTTTCAAATGAGGATGGGTTGGCTCAAGTGGCGCGCGTCAGGCAGCCGCTTGGACAGCCAGGCCGAGCATCTTCGCCCGGCGCACGATCTGGATGCCGTGGTTGCGCCAGAAGGTCTGGTGACACTGCGCGTATCCGCCCAGGTCCCAGGCCTTGCGGAACTGGTCTTCGGGCATGACGATCGCGTTGGCGAACCATTCGGCTTCGCGCTGGCAGGTGTCGCTGGGTGCGAAGGCTGCGTGTTTGAAGCCGCGGACGACCTGCATGCCGTGACCCGGATGGGATTTCATCACGCCGGGGTAGTGCAGCAGGTAATGGCCCAGCTGGCGTGCGATCCCGAGGTTTTCGAAGGCTGGATCGACGAAGCTGTAGTGGACCTTGAAGTCGCCGTGGGCGCGCACGTCGAGATCCAGATCACCCTCGAAGCAAGACTCAAGGGTGCCGCCCAACGCGCGCATCATACCCTTGCTGTCCTCGCTGGGGTCGAAGGCGATCCCGGTGTCTGCTATGGCTGACTGGGCGAGGGCCTCGATCGCGTGCCGGCTGAGGCCGGTCTCGGTCGGGAGCTGGTAGGGCACATAGATACGGGTTGGCATATGTCTCTTCCTCGTGACGGGATCTGTCTTCACCCGATGAAGATGGATCTCTTCACGGGGATACTTCAGTCCTGATTCAGGCAGATGCAGCGCAGGCCGTGACCGTGCGGTCGAACTCGAACGGCGTGTCGAACGAGCCGGCGGGTAGGCGCGCGGCCTCGGCGCGCATCGCGTCGCTGTCCACCGAGATGCGGAACGCTCGCATGAGGTAGGTGAGGTCGTCGGTCGTCTCGATGTAGACAAGGCGACGCTGCGGAGCGCGCGATGTGTCAAGTTCGCCGGACCAGACGTCTGGTGCGGCGAAGCCGTAATGCTTGCGCGGGTAGGCCGTCATCTCGACGATCCAGCCGTGAAAGGCGCTGTGATGCATGCAGAGCCAGACGGGCTCATCCATCGCCAGGACGTGGTCCTGAATGTCGCTGAGCGAGCCGATGCCTGGCGCGAGGGGCGTCTCGCCGCGGACGGCGTCGAGAAAGCGACTCATGAAGCCCGCTTCGAATTCCGTGCCATCGCGGACCACCGCAGGGCAGCACATCTGACCAACGCTGACATCGGCGTCGCGCGCGACGGCTGCGATCTGTTTCATGTCGAGGGACATCGGGGATCTCCTGATCTTATGGGCCGCGGCCCTTTGTGTTCTTGCCTGTCTGTCTTTCAGTGCACCGCTCAGGCCGCCTTGGACTGGTGCAAGGCGTCGCTGCGCAGCTTCGCTTGGAAGAACATGCGTTCGCCGATGCGAAAATCAGAATCGTCGAGGATCGGCTCGGCCCGCAGAAAGGCAAGATCGGAGTGCATGTCGGACGCGGCAGCGCGGGCGGCACGGTAGACGTGGCCGATGAGCGTATTCAGCTCGTCGCATTCGTCGATGTGCACGGCGATGCGCACGAGGTGCGCGTCGTTGCAGGCAATGACGAGGGCGGGGCCGTCGGCCACGCTCGGTCGGGTCGACAGATTGAAGTCTTCCGTCGCCACGCTCATCGCCGGAACGGCGGTCACGATGGCTGCTGCGAGATCTTGAGCGATATCGAACATCGGAAATCTCCTCTTGGGTTGGTGGGCCGCGGCCCCGGTCTCACGCATGAGGCCGGGACGCGTCCCGCCAGCGTCTGTTGTCTTTTTTTTCAAACCCGGACATGACACGGAAAAAGGACCGGATGCCGTCAGGCTACCGGTCCATCCATCTCCATCGACAGGCGCGGCCTTACTTCGATGCGCCACGGTCTGCGGCTTTCTCCGACACGACCACTTGCTGGTCGGGGTGGGTGCCACGGCGTAAAGCGACATCGGTCGCATTTGCATGGGCGACGGCGACCTGATCGGGATGTTCGCCGTTTCGGCGGGCCAAGGCTTCCGTCGCCTCCCGCACCCGCTCGGCCCGCATGTGGGCCATGAGTGCGGCTTTGCGGCGGTCGAGTTCGCCGTATGGGACTGCTGCATCGCGCGTCGGGTCATTGACCGCTGTAGCGGCCTTGCGCACCGGTGCGCGTTTCGCGCGCGCCTCGTCCGTTGCACGCGCCATCTCGGTGACGATCGCAGCAGGCACATGGGCTGCGGAGCGGTCTTTGAAGGTGGCGAGCCTGCCCGCCTCCTTCTGGCGTCGCATCTCGAGTGCAACCTGGCCGCGCATCAGCTTCGATGCCTCGCCAGCCTGCCACGTGGGCTGGCCGTCGGCACCCGTCACGGGAAGAACGAGGGGGTGCGGGAAGTCGTATTGAGCGGCTTCGAGCACCTTGACGTAGGATGACTTGTGATCGGCGAGACCGGCGGCGGCGAGCTCGGCTGGTTCCGACATCGCCATGTGCCGCCCGCGCGGTTCCGGTGAGCTGGAAATCGGCACGAGAAGGGCGCGCCCGTCACGGGCCGCCATGACCAGCATGGGTCGGAACTTGGCAACAGGCTCGCGGCTCTGTGCGATGAAGGTGGCCGGGTCCTGGCCGCTTTCGCGGGCGCGCTTCAGGTCCTCCTGCATCTCAGCGGGTTCTTTGAAAAGATGGAAGGCGATGACGATATCACCGACCTTGGGGGTGTAGGGCGGCAGGTCGTGGTCGAGGACGACCTGTTCGGCCCGGGCCTTTGGCCGCTTCGCTTTTGCATCTGGTTGCGTGCTGTCGGTCATGTCTGGGCTCCCCGGCCGCGAAATGGATCTGATGCGGAAATGGGGCCCGCGTCAGAGCCTGCGCGACAGATGCATGAGAGAACGGCTCAACCCGCACCCATTGACCAGGATCGGCCCGGGCTCTGCTCCGGGCCCGGATCTGCGCCATGAAAAAACGCCGGTCCCCGATGAGGGGCCGGCGTTCATGGTCGTGCGGTGGTGGGTGGTGTCAGGCAGCCTGGTGGCGTGACAGGGCGTCCATGGCATCGATCGTGATCAGGGCGTCGACGAGCTGTGCGAGGCTGCGTCTGGAGGCGTCGTCGTCCGGCAACGCATACGACAGGAAGTGCGAGCGCATTCCGAACGTGGCACTGCCGATGAAGTTTCCATCGCGTCGCACGATCAGCGAGACGCGGTGGTCGTTCGGGCTGCGCATGAACCTGACCCTGACTGAGAACGGGCGGTAGTCCTGATCAAGCTAAGCGGTCGGAGGGGGCAGATCCGGAAACTTCGCGTAGAAAATATCCTGGTGGAGATTTGCGACCAGGGTTTCACGCAGGTGGGCGAAGACGGCCCGGTGATATGTTCCGAGCGGGCAGGGTTCATCCCTGCGCAGGCGCGCAGCAAGCTTTGCAAGGAAGGACATGTCAGTTGCCGGACGAAAGGAAGGCGTCTGATTCTGCCGCGGCGGCATCGGCGTCTGCCATAACATCGGCGAAGAGATCACTCTCATCGCTTACGATGTCGGCTGCGGGCGGCGTCGTGCTCAGATCTGCGTCCGCCAGGCACGCAATCAGGTTCTGTGTGATTGCGTCGACGTCAGTCGTCTTGTCGGTCATGAGGAACTCCTGCGATGATCGGGCAGCAGTGACCGGAACGGTCTGGTGCTGCATTGCATATACAACCCGGTAGTGCATTGCGCTAGCCGGGTTGCGATGTTTTGCGGTCAGGCCGCAGCCACTGCCTCGGCCAGGCCCAGGCTGCGGGCGCGGGTTTCGGCGATGGAGCGGGTCACCAGCAGATCCTGACAGACACCTGCGATGCCGCCTTTGGCGAATGCGGCGCGGAACGGCACTTCGGACATCAGGAGTTCGGTCGCGAACCACATGGCTTCGATGACGGCCTGCTTCGGCGTCGCCTCGGGGTGATCCTGGTTGGAGATGACCTGCATGCCGGTGACAGGCGACAGGTCGGCCACGCGGGGGTAGTGCAGGATGTAATGGCCCAGCGCTGTGGCGATCGTGAAGCGATTGAACATCCAGTTCGTCATCTGACCGTGGTAGATGACGAATTCGCCGGGGCCAAAGACCTCGAGCGAGATCAGTGGCATCTGCGCCATGACGATCTTGCCTTCGAGATCGGCGATGCCGAGTTCGAGGTGGAGTCCTTCAAGGCCCAGGGCGCTGATCGCACCCTTTGCGATCAAGACGATCTCGTCGCGCGATGCACCCAAGGGCTGCGGCGTGACGAACGGGATGTGAATGCGCGACATGTTTTTTCCTCTGTCAGCGTGGCAGGTCCGGTCTGCGATGGCTCAGGCCGTGAGCCGGCGATGTTCGGACATCGCGTCCGTCATCTCGCGGCGCATGACATCCATCTGCTCAGCAGATGGTTTCCGTTCCACGCGAACGGAAACCGGAACGGGGTCCATGTCGTTCTGGCCGCGCGCGCAACGGATGCAGTAGAGGCCGTAGGTGCCGCGGTTGAAATACTGCGAACCTGTGTTGTCGCAGCGCGTCGTATTGCAGACGCCGTCGAAGACCTGGCCCTTGGCCGGGTCAGCGTGCTTGGGGTAGCGCATCGGATGCACGAAGCCGAGATCCAGCGTGGCGACAGTTTCGGTCGGCGCATCTGCTGCGACTGGCGTTTCAGCCTCCACTGGCTTTGCTGCAAGGCGACGGGCCTTGTGACGGGCGGCGATGCGATCGGTGTAGGAGAATGATTTCGTCATGACGATACTTTCCTTACAGGATTTTGAGCGCAGCCTGGACCAACCTTCAGGTATATTTCAAAGGCCAGTTGTCCGCGTCCTCACCAAAGAAGACACGGGCGACTGGCACTTGGCCTCCCTCTTCGACGCAAATCAGTCCCAGAGGTCTGACATATTCGCGATGAGGAAGGAGAGCGCTTCGCGCATGACGGCCGCGTCGTGATCCGGATCGAGCGCCATCAGGCGCGCTTCTTCTTCGATCGCAGCACCGCAGAGTGCCAGGCCAGCCCGCCAGGAGACCTTGTCGATGCCTTGCGGGGTGGATCGGGTGAAGTCCGCGAAGATCTGGACCAGCTTGCCAAGACGAACGAGCTCGTCGGTGCCGCAGGCGCGCGCGACCTGCGGCAGGGCCAGAACGGCCACGGACAGCTCGCGGGAGAGTTCATCGAAGCCGAAGTCCGTAGCGCGCACCACGCGCATGACGGCCGGCAGATCCTGTGCTGCGATCAAGCCGGTAAGACCGGGTTTGCGGTTGGCGGCCTTGAGGATGGTCTGCGCCGTGCGGGCGATGGTGCTGTCGAGGTTCCACAGGTTCACCTTGGTGAAGCCGAGGGACAGCGCTTTCGCCATGCAGGCCTCGCGGCTGTCGTCACAGGTGGCTTCGAGGGCGTGAGCAACGCTCATGATGGGATCGTCCTTGTATTGTGAGCGCCCGGCGTTCCGGACTGTTGAGCAAAGAATATGGGTCCGCCGGTAAAGCTTGCGTCAGGCAATATCCACCTGCGTGGAAAACCATTCCCGCGATGCCGTGGCGATCAGTCCCTTGAGACGATCGAATGGCACACCGGCCGAGGCGAGGGCCGTGATCTCATCGGCGGCTTCTTTGGCGATGTCGGCGTTCATCCACTGGATCAGAGCGCCGATCTTGCGCTTATCGGCGATGCCGCCACAGACCTCCTGAAGGGCTTGCTCCAAGCGAGGCTGCGTGCAGAAATCGACGACGAAAGCTGCGGCAGTGGCTGGCAGAGGTTGGTGGAGGGGCGCTGCCTTGGCCATCTTCTGCACGCGGTGCTGTGCTGTCTTGGCCTTGAAGGTGAGGCGGGAATATTCCTCGAGCGGCACATGGCCGAAGACCGAAGCCGTGGGCACGTAGACATAGCCTTCACCGGGATATTTTACACCGAATGTGCGTGCGACGAACGGGTCGCAGATCGCGACCGCATCGACGCGCGCGTTGATGTCGTCGAGAGCGACCTTCAGGGCCACTTCGTCAGCGAAGTCGAGCGTGATCTCGGGCCCTTCCCAGTCGAGCACACGGATGTCGTCACCCAGGACACCTTTGGGGATCATGAGCCGGATCATCTCCGGGTCGACGACCATGAAGCCGGGGCGCAGCGTGCCTTCGCCGATCGTCTCGCCGATGCCCGCGGCGAAGATGTAGAACCGTCTCTTGCCTGTGCGCTGGATGGCGCAACCCTTGGCGATGCCGGGGCCAGCCCACTCGCCGTAGAAGGTGACGACGTCGTGGCTGGCGGCGTGCGCCCAGGCGTCAGCAAAGGGCTGCATGAAGCCGGCGAAGCCTTCGTAGTCCTGCTCGACCGTCAGGTCGAAGGTCTTGCATTGGAGGGCGACGTGACCGGAGGGATGGATGCGCACGGCCATGTTTGTGCCGTGCAGTTTGATCTTGGGGCGATAAGCGATCGCCCGGCGCTGGGTGGAATAGGTCTCGCGCGCGTAGATCTTCGGGAATTGTTCGATCGACGGAAATTTGCGGTGCATGGTTTGGGCCTTTTCGTGCGGAACACTCTCACCCATGAGAGTGGGTCCGACGAAGGACGGCTGGTAACCGGTCAGGTCTCTCACATACCCCATGAAAAATGGCCGGACCTCAGCGAGGAGGCCCGGCCAGCGTGATGCGATTAGGTAGGCTGGAACAGTATCCGCATCACGTCATCGTTCACGACAGCTGCGGCCACGCCCACGTCCCACGCGGCACCGCCGTCGAGGCAGACCCGGCCATTCGTCTCCATCCGCGCAAACGCGGCGACGACAGCGTCGGCATCGACCAGCCGCGAACTGGTCGCCTTCTCGGGCACGCTGTGCCCGTGCAGGACGAGACAGCCGTGCGTGTCGTCCTTTTCGCCGCTGGCAGGCCAGCCGGACTGCCACGCGAGGAACTTGTCCCTGATCCACGCCCAGTGCCGTTTCGACACATCCTGATCGGCCCGGTCGTCGTAGTTGTGGGACTTCTGATCGAGATCGAGTGTAAAGGCGTGCGGATGTTTGGGCAGAACGCCCGCGTGCACGCACAACACATCGCCGAACCGGACATGGCTCGGCCAGGACCGCACCATGTCCTCGAAGATATCGAACCCCGGATGCGGCAGCATGTCATGGAACATCAGAGCCATGTCTATGCTGCCGTCCGGCATGTCCCGGCCCACGGGACAAGTTTCGCGCATCTGTCCAATAAAATCAAATGCTTGCGCATCATAACGTTGGCCCTTGTGGACCTCGATGTGGACCTCGATGTGGACCTAAGACGTCCGGCATCTTCGGCACGAGCTTTGCTGTATGTCACCGGATCGAAACTTTTCTATGCAGTCTTTGCACAACGGCATCCAGAGTCTCCTCAGGTTAAGACTTTTCCTCTACTTTAAAGGTTTACCGACTGTGAGGAGGGATCGATGGCTATACTAGATTGGAGGTTGTGTGGGGAGGCTATGAACATCCTCGCAGGGCGGTCTCGCTTTGCTTGGCCAAAATACGCCGGGTTTAATTGCGAAAACGGATTAACCGTAAGCGACTTATCTGGCGGCTTTATGTGGATGTGGACGTATCCCGGTGATTTAATCGCGTCTATTGATCCGGTTCAGCGCTTCTTCGAATTGCCTCCCTTCTTTATTGGGTTGCAAAGTTCAGTTATTTTGGGCTTCGTATTGTGGCCCGTGATCCTCAAAATCGCTCTTGAAGTTGCATCACGAGCAATTCAGCAACAGACGGCGGAAAGCGTTGTGCCGCAGGCAGGGCTTGGACTTATAAAGAAAGAATTTCCAGCAATCTCGCAAAACCTTGTAACGGCCTCAAAGTCACGAAAAGAGTTCACAGGCACTCGGACTAAAGGTAGTGCCTGCTCTCCTAGGATTGAGCCTCCGCTATTTAGCCCTCGGAAGGCTTTAGATGCAGAGGACGCAGACTAACTACGCCACCCGATCCACCGACCTTTCCGATATCCCAAAGGCCCTCGCAACGTCCCTCTTGGGCCTCCCCTCGGCCAGCATAGCGACCACCTCACCCTTCTTGGCCTGTGCTGCGGGCTTGCGTCCCTTGTAATTCCCTTGGGCCTTAGCCTTGGCAATACCGTCACGCTGACGTTCAAGCATCATCTCGCGTTCGAACTGAGCGACTGCCCCCCAAGACGTTCAGCATTAGCTAGCCTGTAGCCGTCGTTGTGTCCAACCCAAGGTCCAAGATGCGTAGGCCTACAGACTTGCCCAATGGCGGGATGACGCAGCTGCACGCGACATGGATAAGCTCCTTGCCCTGCGCGGTCAGGCCAATGTCGTCCTCGAAGCCGCGCGCACCGCGGGAAGTCTGACCAAGTCTACCCATGCTCGCTTGGATGTCTGTCTGCACGAGGGAGATCTTCAGACCGGCACCAGCTTTCGCGATCTCGCCGATCTCTGCGTCGTCGCCGAACTGCGTCCGGTCGCGCCCCGGAATGGAGACCAGCCCTGCACGCAAGCAGATCCAAGGATCGCCGTTCATCTCGCCGATGGCGTCGAGTGCCCGCGCTGCCGGCTGGTTGCGCCGCCCGTGGAGGACGATCTTTGCGGCCGCTGCGACGCCGTCCTGAGATCAAGTGCTCGTCGCAGCGCGCCGGAGGCGCCTGACACCGAAAGCTTATCACGTCATCCACGCCGACTGGGAGAAGTTCATTCCGCTATGGCGGGGCCCGGCAACCAAAAACTTCGACGGATACGCGAAATGGATGGTCGCCAGGCGGAGTACAGATCCGGTCAGGCTGTTCCGGTCAATTTTCGCGTGATCAGTCCGTCACCTACGCAACTTACCGATAATCCCATCGTGGATGAGTGGCTTAAAAGTCGGAATAATTTAAACGCTTGACTTTTTAAGATTAAGCGATACGATATTCTTTAAAATTTTTCTCATAGTAATCTTTTCGTTTCCAAGGAGGTATACCATGTCCTTGAAAACTTCCTGTGGTTTATTGGCCTTCATGCTTGTAACAGCCTGCCAAGATTCTTCTCAGGATCTTGGCTCGTTAGCACGAAATACATCAAACCCAGCCGCAAACATTTGCACGAAAGAAGGTGAGGATGCTGTCGATAATCGCTATGAGGCCAAGATATTTAAGAATAGGAAAAGTTATGATCGAAACAATGCAAATGATGTTCGCAAAGATAGCATAGATGTTATTGCTTACAATGACGCCATGATCCAACTCTATCAAAACAAAATTACAGAATGTAATGTAAGTCAATCCGAACGTGCTCGCCTGGAAGGGCTCATACAAAACATACGTAAAGTCAGATCCAGAAACATTCAAAATTTGGATTATATGAATAGAGTTATCCAGAATGATAGTGAACTTTCTCAGGAAAAGGCCGGCAAATTTCTCGGCGATCTCATGACCGGCATCGCAGGTTCCGGCATACTCGAGTCGCCTACCTTGGGAGGCGGATCGTCGACGGGAGGCGGATCGTCGACGGGAGGCGGCGGCACATCGTGCCGACCCCGAGAGACAACCTGCGTTATCAATCAATCAAACTACAGCCAGTGCATCGCACAACCGCGCTGCAACTGAAAATCCGGGCCGGCTTAGATGGCTAACCCGAGAGGTGCATGAAGATGGAAACGACGCCCGATCCTTTTGGGGATCGCGCAGGACAACGACCGGATCTCCGGGTCCGTGAACGGACGCTCGGGCGATCAGCCCACGTCAGATGATGCTCGGTGATACCACGCCCTGAACCCATCCTGTCCATCCCGGGACGCGGCCACGAAGATCCTCGGCTTGCCACAGCCGTTTCCTGGTGGATTGTAAGCGCCAGACAACAATTTTTGCGCCCCGCCAACGAATGCATCGTCGATCTCGATGATGTCCTCCCATGGCAGGAGTTCGCCATTTCGATCGTCCATCAGCTCCCGGATTGCGTGACCCATTTTCCAAGCAGTCTTCTGGTTCACACCGAGAATCCGCGCCATCACAACCGACGAGATACCCTTGCTCGATGTGAGCACGAGGAACATCGCCGAGATCCAAACGCGCAGATCGAGTTTGGTGGCGTGAAGAGGCGTCTTCGTGGTGATCGTGAACTGGCCGCGGCACTCCACCTCCCGGCATTGGTAGAGACCGGGCCGAGCCGTCTCACCCGCCATCTTGGTAGAGCGAAGGCCTCCACAATGTGGACAGTGCCGCCCGCAGGCCCAGATGATATCTTCCAGAAAGACGCGTGCGTGATGCTCGCTCGGCATCTTGCGCCAGACGTCTTGAAGATATTTGATCTCGTCAGCAATGTCAGGGAACCGGCTATATTGGCCATACTGGCCCACGACGAAGCCGCCGCGCCATTTTTTAGGCAGAATGGCAGGCAAACACAGCGAAAAAGTGAATGATCAGGGGGTTAGATTTTCAGCTACTTTTTTTGGTGGATAAGCGGGTCTGCCAATGATGTCTATGGGTTTGTGACAATCGGTCTGCCAAAAGCATTCACCCATTCGTATGGCAGCCAACGCGCCATGCGTCAGCACATGACACAAAGCCAAGACCTATTGGCGGACCATAGGCTGGTGTTCTCCGCCTGACACAAGATTCCCGATAAAACTTGCGTATCAGACACGGGACGCATTTCCCTGATCGACATTGTCAGACGACGAATAGGAGCCGAGTGTTTCGACAATCCACCCGATTGGGCAGCAGGTATAAAGGCGTCCGTCAAGCGACTCTTGGACAAGAGTTGACCCGCACGGTTCCTTTGCCTGCATCCTTGGCGCGGTAAAGTGCCCTATCCGCTCCCGCGATGACTTTCGACATCTCGTCGCCCGGAGCGAAGTCTGTCATGCCGACACTGACGCCGATGCTCTCGGCCCCGCTGACTTGCATGGTGGCAAGGTTCGCGACGACGTTTTTGGCAAACAGCAGGGCAGCCTCGGCCGTATAGCCGTGCAGGACGGCCACGAATTCGTCGCCGCCAAGTCGGGCCATGAAATCGTCGCGGCGCAGGTTCGAAGCGACATATCCGGCAAAGTGCCGCAGGATGTCATCGCCCGCGAGATGTCCGAGCGTGTCGTTGATCTGCTTGAACCCGTCCAGATCAAAAAGCAGCAGGAAGGGTCTTTCGGTTGCCATGTCCAGCTGTTGTGACAGGCTTTCCATGTGCTTATGCAGCGCGGCTCGGTTACCGATGCCAGTCAGGATATCTTCGAGGGCCAGCCGTTCCAGCTGTTCGACGGCAGTCCTTTTCCCGGTGACATCGCGTTCGATGGCACCGAAGTAGCGGATCACGCCCATTTCGTCCCTCAAGGGCACGATGTGGATGTCGAGCCAGTAGGGCGTGCCGTCCTTGGCATAGTTGAGCAGTTCCTCCTGGCATTCCTGCCCGGCCCTGAGAGAGGCCGCGATGCGACCCAACGCGAGAGGACAAGTGCCCGGCCCTTGGAGTACCCGGGGCGACTTCCCCAGAACCTCCTCCAGAGCATAGCCGGAAATTCGGCAGAACGCCGTGTTTGCATGAACAATGAGAGGCCCCGGTCGCTCGATTTCCTCAGCGGACGTGATCACGATGGCATCGTTCGTGGCCTCGATGAGGTCGAGCAAGGCACTTTGCACGATTTCCATCCTAAGCTTCACGACACCGCCCTCCTTACACCCGTATCATCTGCGAGGTGGCAACATCAGGGAATCTAACCCGTTCACGAAGCATGCACCAAGCCTAGCGCCATTCCTTAAATTAGAAAAATGTGGCGTCAGTAAGGCGCGAGCAAGCTCACCAAGCAGCCAGTCTATTGCCAAGTGATGTGGTCGGTCTCGTTGTGTTGTGTTTTCCACGGTTTGTTGCGTCAGCATTGCTGCCACTTGGACTTTCGCCCAAACTATCGAAGGGGCATCAGCGGGAGACTGGGTAATTTTCGTTAGGTGGCGAACACTAGTTGCTGACGTCAAAAGACGTAGGGCTAGTTTGAGTATCACTTGTCGCGGATAATAGTTCCATAACTGACCTAATTCTGCCTACGCGCTTGGTCGATCTCTTTCGATCAATCTCTTAATCACTCGACTGACCTGTATGGGGTGCCAGCGTTTGCCCTGAGTAGTCATGATGTCAGCATTATTGAGTTCATTGGCGATCATCTGGAAGCTACCACCCCGTCGCCTAATCGGCATGACAAACGCCTCCACTCGCTCAGCGTCCTTCAGCGCGACTACCCTTTTGCGTGTAACAGCCATACTATCAGACCCTTCTACTCGTTCCATGTCAGATGACGTTATGATCCACCGCACTTCATAATGAGCATCGACGTAAGCCGATCCTAAAAAAAGGGGGGGGTGAGGGTCTGAGCAAAACGAGTCCCAAAAGAAGGCGTTTCGCTGGTGTTGTTATAGTTTTTATTCTGGCCCATTCATCAAAGAGTTCCAATCGTCGTCAAGGCCTCTTGTAAGTTCGGACCCATTGGCCTTCAGGATTGCCCAAGCGTAGCGAAAGTCGCGTCCTGAAAGCATCCCCCCCCTTGGTTGGCAATGCGTTCCGGCAGTTCGATACAGCAACACTCAGGCATCCTTGCGTCAACCTTTGGGTTCAATGGTTCGATCTTATCAGGTCCAAGGGCCTACCGACAAATAGATATGGTGCAGCTAAACTAGCAACTACTGTACAGGGCCACACAGGAACCACCTTCAGCGTGCCTATGGCATTGGGGTGGGCCAGCGTAGCGGTTGCACTGTACGGCCCTCCTATTGCCTCTCAGGGGGTGTGTCATGCTGGCTAGACTGTAGATATGGGCATGCCCCAGTATGTATAGTAGCCCGTAGCGCCACTGGGAGGCCATTTACAGCGCACAGTCTGGCTATCTGCACTGGTAGTTCGAGGCGCCCAATGGGCTCCTGTGAACATGATTTATCGATTTTGATCGATATGCTGACCTGACACCCAGTCATTCTGTTTTGCCTGTGAGGCTCTTGACGGCGAACCTGACGACTACACATAGTTCATCATCAGGCCGTCTTTTTCCCGCACTGATGTGTGACGACCTGAGGCGCATCACACGGCTGCTTTATTGCCTTTGGGAGTTCGTGTGGTGCGCACCGCTTGGCCCTGAAGATTGAAGGTTAGCCATGGTTTCTACTTTGGGACAATCCTAAAGTAGAACTCTCTGATGACCACTCACCACCTCTCGACTGCGGGAAGCGGCAGGCAAGTCCTTACGCCCGGCAGTTATATTGGGGGGCCTTCTTAAGGTATTCTCCATCAGATAGCTTAGACTACCCCATCATCGCCCAACCTTGGGGCCACTCAGGGACCAAGAGATAACCCAAGGTATCACCTAGTTGTAGATGTTAAATACACCCCACTGAATGACCAACCCAGAGGCATACTCAAGCGGTCCAAAACCTGCACACTTTGGTCTTCCCCAGTCAGGCAAAGCCTTTAGCCTCCAAGCCCGTCACCGTCACCCTTGGTTCCAGACCTCCTCGTAGGTGTCCGACATGAAGGCGTAGCCGCCGTTCATGGCCCAGATCCCGCCGGCAGCCCGCGGATGTTTCATCGCCGCCTCGCCGGCCCGGGCCTCGAGAAACGTGTCAGCCAGCAGCAACTCGTGGTTACCCGGCAGGTAGACAACCTCGTCGGCCCGCGCGCGCGAGGCCGCATCGTTGAAGGCCGTATTCAGGCAACCCAGCGAGTCCGGGCCCCGGTCGATGAGGTTGCCGAGGAAGACCAGCACCCGGGGTTTGCCGGGTGTGGAGACACGACCCAGACCTGTCAGGACGCCGCGCAGGGCGGCATTCTGGCCGTGGACGTCGCCGATGACGAGCAAAGCGATGTTGTCGGGGAATGCGAAGTTATCCAGTTTCGGTCCCGTGATCGCAAGGCGTTCTGCGTAAAGCATTGCTGCCTCCTCGTCGTTGATTTCACATCGGCGCCGTGGGGCACCGGTCTCACAAATGAGACCGGCGAACCCCGGCGTATATTTCCCGTCAAAAAAAATGGCCGGACCCCGAGGGGTCGGCCAGAACATGCTGTCAAACTGTGCTGCGTGGTCGCTCGACTAAAAAGACGCTTTACTAAGCGGCTTATCAGAGGAGCGTCGCGATGTCTGGCACCGCATGCGGTGTCGGCAGAGATCGGACGCGTCGCTCTCAGGGTTTTATGTGCCGACGGCCGCGGTGGGCATTGTCGGTCAGGGGCGGATTAAAGCCCTTCGCCTTAAGGCAAGGGAGAAGCTACCAGCGATGTAGGGTATGCGATCCGTGGGCGTCACGCGCCCGGTGGAGATTAAAGCGGCATCGCGTCCAGGTTAAGCCCGAGGGCGTTAAATCTTCATGGCCATGACCTTTCCTGGCTGTTTCACTGCACCGGTTCGCGGTGCTCTTTTTGCCGCGCCCGGCCGTAATGAGAGCCGGGCCCGGTGGGAAATCGTAAGGCCGTGAGGCCGCAGGTTGTAAGACCCTAGAACGGGATCTCGTCGTCGACCATCTGCTCGGTGGTCTGCGACGCGGTCTCGTCC
>NZ_JBMERN010000045.1:0-29951 GCF_049310965.1 Loktanella sp. DJP18
TCGTGTCCATCGGACGCCGCCAGTGGGCGCACGAGTTCTGATCAGTGCAGGTTGGTATAACCTGTCGCAGCCAAATCAGGTGACATACGCCGGATCATGTGTTGCAATGTAACTGTTCAATGACAGCAAAAGGAGCCGACCATGAGCTTGAGTTCGCACGTTGAAGAACTGAAAAAGAAGCACCAGACCCTTTCCGATTCGGTGGAATCGCTGCAGCGCAGCCCTGCCACGGACGATCTGGAGATCGCGCGCCTGAAGAAGCAGAAACTGATGATCAAGCAGGAAATCACCCGCCTTTCGGCCAACTGACCTCCTTGCCCGCGCTGGCCTGCGCGGCCAGTGCGGCCCCTCCGACGATCAGGACCGTCGCACCACCCAGCGCCCATGTCGGCGGCGAAAGTCCGACACCGACCAACACCAGCGTCGACAGCACCGGGGCCGCATAGGACGCGGTGCCAAGCAACTGGATGTCACCGCGCTTTACCCCGATATCCCAGACGAAGAACGCCAGCCCCACCGGGCCTAGGCCCAGGGCCAGCACGGCCAGCCAGCCGGTGAACGATGGCCAGACAGTCTGTTCGGTCAGCAGATGCACGCCGGCAGACAACACCGCCGTCGCTGCGCAAAAGACGGTCACGCTGACGGTCGGGACCGTGCCGGATCGTCGCGACAGGACGGAATAACCCGACCAGAATAGGGCGCACATCAGGGCAAGTCCGTAGCCCAGGAACGCGCCGGTGCCCGGCTCTCCTCGCCCGCCAAGGATGATGAGCGCAGCACCCGCGAAACCCAGCATGGCTCCGATGACGTGACCGCGCCGCAGCACCTCGCCCGGCAACAGGCCGGAAAACAGGACGATCAGCAGCGGCCAGAGATAGGCGATCAACCCTGCCTCTGCCGGTGGGGCAAGGCGCAGGGCCGAGAAATAAAGGGCGTGATAGCCGAACAGGCCCGCCGTTCCGGCGGCGTAGACGCGCCAAGAGATAAGACGCAGCAGGCCCAGCGTTCCAGTGACTAGCCCCCAGAACAACCCGACCCCGGTGCCGACGGCAAAGGTCATTGCGGTCAACTGGAAGGGCGGCACCGGGGCGGTCGCCACCGTCAGCACCGCCAGCAACGACCACAGAAGGACGGCAGTGAACCCGATCAGGGTGGCAGTTCGGCGCGTCATGTCCGGTCCATGCAAAAGGCCGGGGACATGCCCCGGCCCGATGCCTGATGCCACATCCCGCAGGATCAGGCCATATACTGACCACCGTTCGCGGTGATCGTGGCCCCGGTGATGAAGGACGCATCGTCAGAGGCGAGGAACACGACCGCGCGGGCAATCTCCTCCGGCTCGCCCAGACGGCCCACGGGGATCGCGCCGACGATGCTGTCCATCACCTTTTCGGGGATCGTCGCCATCATGTCGGTGTTGATGTAGCCGGGGCAGATCGCATTGACCGTAATGCCCGCGCGCGCACCTTCCTGCGCCAGCGCCTTGGTAAAGCCGATGTCGCCGGCCTTGGCGGCGGAATAGTTGGCCTGCGCGAACTGCCCCTTTTGTCCGTTGATGGACGAAATCGTGATGATCCGTCCGAACTTGCGGTCGCGCATCCCCGGCCAGACCGGGTGGGTCATATTGAAGACGCCGGTCAGGTTGGTGCCGATGACCTCGTTCCACTGGTCCGGCGTCATCTTGTGAAACGGTGCGTCGCGGGTGATGCCGGCGTTGTTGACCAGAACCTCGATCGGGCCGAGGTCGGCTTCGATGCCCGCGATCCCGTCCTTGCAGGCGTCATAGCTGCCGACGTCCCATTTGTAGGTCTTGATGCCGGTTGCATCGGTGAAGGCCCGCGCCTTTTCGTCATTCCCGGCGTAGGTCGCCGCGACGGTGTAGCCCGCGTCCTTCAACGCGGTCGCAATGGCCGCGCCGATGCCGCGTGTGCCGCCGGTGACAAGTGCCACTCGTGCCATGATCGTATCCTCCCTTGATCGCTGCCCCAGCTTAACGCGCAACAATGTTGCGTCCAGAGATTTCCCAGTGAATGTGTGTTTCAGGGACAGAAACATCGCCGATCCCGGCGGGGCGGTCGAAATCGGCAAATCGCAGGGGCCGCAATCCGTTCAGACGCGGCCCCATTTGTATCAGGGGCGTTCGACGCACATGGCGACGCCCATGCCGCCACCGATGCACAGGGTTGCAAGACCCTTTTTCACGCCGCGGCGCTTCATCTCGAACAGCAGGGTGTTCAGGACGCGCGCGCCCGAGGCACCGATGGGGTGACCGATCGCGATGGCACCGCCGTTCACGTTGACGATCTCCGGGTCCCAGCCCATTTCCTTGTTCACGGCGCAGGCCTGCGCGGCAAAGGCCTCGTTCGCTTCGACCAATTCGAGATCTGCGGCCTTCCAGCCGGCCTTTTCCAGCGCCTTGCGGCTGGCATAGATCGGGCCGACACCCATGATCTTGGGGTCGAGGCCAGCGGTCGCGTAGGACACGATGCGGGCCAGCGGCTCGATCCCGCGCTTTTCGGCCTCGTCCGCCGTCATCAGGATGACGCCTGCAGCGCCGTCGTTCAGGCCAGAGGCATTGGCGGCGGTGACGGAACCGTCCTTGGTGAACGCGGGGCGCAGTTTCTGCATCGCCTCCATCGTGGCCCCGTGGCGGATGTATTCGTCGCTGTCGACCACCGTGTCGCCCTTGCGGGTCTTGATGGTGAACGGAAGGATCTCATCCTTGAACTTGCCGGCCTTCTGGGCGGCCTCGGCCTTGTTCTGCGACCGGACCGCGAATTCGTCCTGTTGATCGCGGCTGATCTGGTATTTTTCCGCCACGTTTTCAGCGGTTTGCCCCATGTGGTAACCGTTGAAGGCATCCCAGAGGCCGTCCCTGATCATGGTGTCGATATAGCTGACATCACCCATCTTGGTGCCTTGCCGCAGGTTCGCGGCATGGGGTGACATCGACATGTTCTCTTGCCCGCCGGCGGCCACGATGGTGGCATCGCCCAACTGAATGTGTTGCGCGGCCAGCGCCACGGCGCGCAGACCCGACCCGCAGACCTGATTGATCGACCATGCGGCAGATTCCATGGGCAGACCAGCGTTGATATGCGCCTGACGGGCCGGGTTCTGGCCCTGGGCGGCGGTCAGCACCTGACCGAGGATGGTTTCGCTGACTTCGGATTTGTCGATCCCGGAGCGTTCCACGATGCCTTGCAACATCGCGGCCCCCAGGTCGTGGGCGGGGGTGTTGGCGAAAGACCCGAGGAAGCTGCCGACGGCGGTGCGCCCTGCGGACGCGATCACGACATTGGTCATTTTAACCCTTTCTAGCGGTTTTGATGCGCGAGACAGGCCTGTTGTCAGCAGCCCCCTCGCGAGATTGCCACCAGTCTAGGCAGCGCCAGAGGCAAGGGCAATCACAACCGCTAATCGATGTCGAACTTCGGGGCACCGATATGATAGCCTTGCAGGCAGTCGACGTTGATCCCCTGCAACCAATTGGCATCTCTGGCATTTTCCACGCCCTCGACGATGGCGAACATCTCGAACTGATGGGCCACGGTGACCAGCGCCTCGACCAGCACCTGATTGTCGGGATCGTCGGCAATCCCCTTCACGAAGGTCTTGTCGACCTTCACCATGTCGAAGAAGAAATCCTTCAGATGCCGGAACGCCGTCATCCCGCCACCAAAGCCGTCAAGGGCAAAGGCCACACCGCGCGGCTGCATGTCTTCCATGAAGCGCATGACAACCTCATGCAGCATCATGGCCGATGTCTCGCTGATTTCGAAGATCAGGCGTTCACCCAGTGCGCCGCGTCCGGACAGCCCCGCCTCCAGCTTCTGGCGCCAGCGCCAGTCGCCCAGCGACCGGGCCGAGACGTTGACGGACAGCCGCATGCCCGGATGCTGGCGCAACATCCGCAGCCCCAGTTCCAGCGTCAGCACATCGATGCGGCGGCCGATTTCCGTATCCGCGACCTGCGGCATGAAATTCGCCGCTGGAATCACGCGCCCGGCGTCGTCGAGCAGGCGGATCAACCCTTCGTAGAAGGCGACCTTCGTCAGGTTCGCCGCCACGACGATTGGCTGGAACGCCAATTGTGCGCGCCCCAGATCCAGCGCGCGGGCAACCAGTGCCGGGGTGTCCGCATCGCGACTGGCAAAGGCGAATTGCAAGGGATCGGCGAAATCCCGTTCCGGATCGGGTGGGGCGTGCAGGCGGGGTGGTGTCATGGGATCGGCTCCGGAACAGGGCCTTGCCACATTGCATCCGCGCACCTAACACCACGTTAAGAGCTATACGGGAAAGCGACCACCATGACCCTGACGCGCTGCACCTGGGCGGGTGACGACCCGCTGTACCAAGCCTACCACGACACCGAATGGGGCGTGCCGGAATACGACAGCCGCGCCCTGTGGGAAAAACTGGTGCTTGACGGCTTTCAGGCCGGGCTGTCCTGGATCACGATCCTGCGCAAGCGCGACAATTTCCGCGCGGCCTTTGCCGGGTTCGACCCTCATGTGGTGGCGACCTGGGGCGACGATGACATCGCGCGTCTGCTGACCGATCCCGGCATCATCCGCCACCGGGGCAAGATCGCAGCAACGATCACCAACGCGCAGGCCTACCTGCGGATCGACGCGGAACAGGGCTTTGATCGGTTCCTGTGGGACTATGTGGGCGGCAAGCCTCTTCAGACCCGGCGCTCCACGATGGCCGACGTCCCGGCCTTCACACCCCTGTCCGTGCAGATCTCGAAGGATCTGAAGAAGGCGGGCTTCAAGTTCTGTGGACCCACGATCGTCTATGCCTTCATGCAGGCCTGCGGGCTGGTGAACGACCACATCGTCCCCTGCCACCGGCACGCCGCACTTACCACCGCCTGAGCGCGTCCTCGTCCGCGTCCTGTGCCGCAACCCAATCGGCCCCGTCGGCGGTAACTTCCTTCTTCCAGAAGGGCGCGCGGGATTTCAGGTAGTCCATCAGGAAATCGGCGGCGGCAAAGGCATCGGCGCGATGCGCCGACGCCGTCGCCACCATCATGATCGGCGCACCGGGCGCAAGCTGCCCGAAACGGTGGATCACCAGCGCATCGGCCAGGGTCCAACGCGTCTGCGCCTCGGCGACGATGCCTTCAATCGCGGATTCCGTCATGCCGGGGTAATGTTCGATCATCATGTGCTGCAATCCACCCGCGACATCGCGCACGATGCCGGTGAAGCTGACGACAGCACCGGCCCCCTTGGCCCGTTCGGCAAAGGCGTTCAGCTCTGCGCCGGTGTCGAACGCCTGTTCCTGCACGCGGACCGACATCAGCCGCCCGTCATGGGCGGAAAGAAGGCGACCTCGCGCACGCCCGCCAAGGGTGCGTCGAAGTCCGACAGCACCTGGTCCAGCGCAACGCGCAGCGATGTCGTATCGGCAAAGGCGGCATCGTAACGCTCTTCGCGCCTGCGCAATTCGGCCACCAGATCGTTCACGGTCGCGGCCTGCGTCTCCACCCGCTCGCGCGGCAGGCCGATGCGTTCGCGCACCCAGGCAAAGTAAAGCACATCCATCAGCTGTCCCTCAGATATGGCAGCGCCTTACGGAAGTAGTCCCAGCCGGTCAGCAGCGTCAGGGCGGCGGCCAGCCACAGCACGCTGATGCCTAGATACCAGCTCAGCATCATGCCCCAGTATTTCCAGACCAGGCCGAGTTCGTCGGGAATGTTGCCCGCCAGCACGTTGTCGCGCATGGCGCGGTCCATCCCGAAGGTCTGCATTCCCAGATAATGCTCGAACGCGCCGGTTGCAAACAGCAGCGCGATGCCGATCATCTGGGCCGTCGTCTTCCACTTGGCCAATGCCGTCACCTTCAGCAGACCCGCCGTCGCCCCCAGGAATTCCCGCAGTCCGGACACAAAGACCTCGCGGAAGATGATGAAGGTCGCGGGCAACAGGATCCACGGATTCATACCGGAAAAGCCGGTGATGACCAGCAGGGCGATGACGACCATCGCCTTGTCGGCGATGGGGTCCAGCATCGCACCGAACCGGCTTTCCTGCTTCCACGCCCGCGCAAGGTAGCCGTCGACGAAATCGGTCAGGGCCGCGCCGACGAACAGGGCCAGCGCGAACCAGTCCGCCCAGGGCCGAGCAAAGAACAGGAAAAGGATCGCCACGGCAGGGGCTGCCAGCAATCGCAGGATCGTCAGGATGTTGGGCACGTTCAGATTCATGACGGCACCCTAGCTGCCGCTGTCGCGATAGACCAGATCAAGCGATCGCACCCCCCGCTTCTTCTGGCCGCAAATATCCCGGGGGGAGTCGCATGGCGACGGGGGGCTGGCCCCCCTTCTGTTTTCTTACAAAACACCGCGACGACGGCGCTTTCGCCATCACGGCATCAGCCGTTCTCGTGGAAATAGTCGTAGATCGTCTGGGCCATCGTCTGGCTGATGCCTTCGACCGCCGTCAGGTCCGCAAGGTTCGCCCGCGCCACGGCCTTGGCCGATCCGAAATGCGCCAGCAGGGCGCGCTTGCGCGTCGCCCCCACGCCCGGCACGTCATCGAGCGGAGTTGCCCCGATCGCCTTGGCGCGCTTGGCACGGTGGGTGCCGATGGCAAAGCGGTGGACCTCGTCGCGCATCCGCTGGATGAAATACAGCACCGGGTCGTTGTGGCGCAGCGCCATGACCGACTTGCCGGTGCGGTGAAATTCCTCTTTCCCCGCGTCCCGGTCGATGCCCTTGGCCACACCGACCATCGGCACGTCGCCCACGCCCAGCTTCTCCATGATCTCGCGCACAGCACTCACTTGCCCCGCCCCGCCGTCGATCAGCAACAGGTCCGGCCAGGTGCCGCCCTTGCGCGCGGGGTCTTCCTTCAGCAGGCGTTGAAAGCGGCGGGTCAGCACCTCTTTCATCATGCCGAAATCGTCGCCGGGCACCAGATCCTCGCCACGGATGTTGAACTTGCGATACTGGTTCTTCTCGAAGCCGTCCGGGCCGACGACGACCATCGCGCCAACGGCGAAACTGCCCTGGATGTGGCTGTTGTCATAGACCTCGATCCGCTGCGGAGTCTTCGTCAGATCGAAGGCCTCGGCCACGCCTTTCAGCAAACGGCCCTGCGTCGCCGTCTCGCTCATCTTGCGGGCCAGGCTTTCGCGCGCGTTGCGCAGCGCCCCCTGCACCAGCTCTGCCTTCTCACCGCGCTGAGGGACGATGATCTCGACCTTGCGGCCCAGCTTTTCGGACAGGGCCAGCGCCATCAGGTCGTCGCTATCGAGCCCGTGGGACAGGATCAGCATCTTCGGCGGTTCGCGGTCGGCGTAGAACTGGCCGACGAAGGCTTCCATCACCTCGGAGGCATCCTCGTCGCCGCTGATCCGGGGATAGTAATCATGGTTGCCCCAGTTCTGGTTCGCGCGGATGAAGAAGACCTGCACGCAGGCCTGACCGCCGTCGATGTGCAGGCCAATGATGTCGGCTTCCTCGACGCCCCTGGGGTTGATGCCCTGCGCTGTCTGGACCTGCGTCAGCGCCTTGATGCGGTCGCGCATCGCGGCGGCGCGTTCGAATTCCATCGCGGCAGAGGCGGTGTTCATCTCGGAGGCCAGCGCTTCCTGAATACCCTTCGTGCGTCCCGACAGGAATGCCTGCGCGTCGCGGACAGAGGCGCGGTAATCGGCGTCGCTGACCAATCCGCAGCAGGGACCGGAGCATCGCTTGATCTGGTATTGCAGACAGGGGCGCGTCCGCGTCTCGAAATCCTGATCGCTGCAATTGCGCAGCAGGAACACGCGCTGCAACTGGTTCAGCGTGCGGTTCACGGCACCGACCCCGGCGAAGGGGCCGTAATACTTGCCCTTTTCCGTCTTGGCCCCGCGATGCTTCTTGATCTGTGGCCAATCGTGGTCTGTGGTCACAAGAATGTTGGGAAAGGATTTGTCGTCACGCAGCAGAACGTTGTAGCGCGGCTTGAGCTGCTTGATCAGGTTCTGTTCGAGCAGCAGGGCCTCGGTCTCGGTCCGGGTGGTCAGGACCATCATGGACTCGGTTTCGCGGATCATGCGCGCGATGCGACCCGAATGTTGCCCCGGCCGGCTGTAGTTGCTGACCCGCGCCTTCAGGTTCCGCGCCTTGCCGACGTAAAGCACGCGGCTTTCGCCATCCAGCATCCGATAGACACCGGGCGAACTGTCGAGTGTTTTCACGAAGGCCGCAATGCAGGCGTATCCGGTCAAACGGGCTGCGGCGGTGGCGTCGGTCATTCTGGGTCCGTGATTCTGGGGGTGTCTGCAATGATAGCCGGGGGGCGGCAAGATGAAAGGCATCCACTGAAACTGTGGATAACTACGGGGGCAATTTGTCGTGGGGCCGAAATTTCCGTTGCTGCGCTATGCGTTCATCACTTTGCCTGAAAAACAGGCTGTTTTGCAGGTCATTGATTCAGAACGATAAAATTATGAAGGTTTTGTAAACCAATGTATTCAATGCGTTAACACATTCCCGTGAGCTTGCCCCTGCGTCAAGGTGCACAACTCGCGTCATCGGTCACTCCAGTCCAAGGATGTCCGGCGTTTCCCAGCCAAGGTGCTGGCCACCATCGACAGCGATCATCTGCCCCGTGACCGCTTTGGCCCCCAGCAGATAGACCAGAGCCCCGCAGATGTCACTTGCATCGGCCCCCCGCTGCAGCAGGGACGCCGCGCGCTGGCGGTGAAAATGGTCTTCGGACTGGCGTCCCCCCCGCAGCGTCGGACCCGGGCCGATGCCATTGACGCGCACGCGGGGTGCCAGCCCCTGCGCCGCCGTTCGCGTCAGAGTCCAGAGACCCATCTTGGCCAGCGTGTAGGTCATGAATTCCGGTGTCAGCTTGTGCACGCGCTGGTCCAGCATGTTGACGATCAGGCCCTGCGCCACAGGCTCTTCGCCGTCGTCGCTGACCGGGTCAGGCACCTGCGCCGCGAACCCTTGCGTCAGCACGAAGGGCGCGCGCAGGTTTGATCCGATGTGACGGTCCCAACTGTCACGCGTTGCCGTGGCGATGTCGTCGTGTTCGAAGATCGATGCGTTGTTCACCAGCACCGTCAGTGGCCCGTCAAGACCCTCCATCGCACGCCCGATCAGTCCTTGGGTCGCGTCTTCGTCCAGCAGGTCGGCCTGAAGCGTGACGGCCTGTCGACCCTTGGCACGGATCATCTGCGCCGTGTCCTCCGCTCCGTCACGAGAGCTGGCGTAATGCACCGCGACGTCGTGCCCGTGGTCGGCCAGCGTCAGCGCCATGGCGCGGCCCAGCCGCGCACCCGCCCCGGTGACAAGTGCCCTCACAGGATGGACCAGACATAGACGGCATAGATCGCCGTCAGGCCGATCCCCCATACCCGCGTCAGGTTGCGCCCCATGAAGACCAGCGGGATCATCAGCAGCGCCGCCCCCGCCATGACCCATAGGTCAAAGGTCAGGAATTGCGCATCGACCGGCACCGGCCCGACGATCGTCGCGACGCCCATGATGCCAAGCAGATTGAACAGGTTCGACCCGACGACGTTGCCCAGCGCGACGTCGGCCTGACGCCGCAGGGCCGCCATGACGGTCGTTGCAAGTTCCGGCAGGGACGTGCCAACGGCCACCAGCGTCAGGCCGATCACGCTGTCAGAGATGCCGAAATCCTGGGCGATGGTGGTCGCACCCCGGATCAGCAGCTCCGACCCGATGGGCAGGCCGATCAGGCCCACGACCAGAAACAGGATGATCCTGGCCCAGGACAGCGACGGATCTGCCCCCTCAAGCTCTGGCACTTCGGGACTGTTGCGGGCGCTGACGATGGCGTGGACCAGCATGGCGGCAAGACCGGTCAGCAGGATCAGGCCGCTGACCCAGTTCAGAGGGCCGAAGAAGCACAGGCCGATGAACAGCGCGGTCGCAGCCAGCATTTGCAGGTAACTCGACCGCACATCGTGTTCCGATGTGTGGAGGACCGCCAGCAACGCCGGAATGCCCAGCACCAGCAGGACGTTCGCGGTATTCGATCCCACGACATTGCCCAACGCAAGCCCCGGCACGCCGTCGAGGATCGCCTGCACCGACACCAGCAGTTCTGGCGCGGACGTCCCGAAGGCCACGACCGTCAGCGAGACGATCAATGCGGGCACACCAAGGCGCAGGGCCAGGTTCACGGCCCCTTTCACAAGGCTGTCGCCGGCGAAGATCAGGACGATCAGGCCGGCGGCGGCAAGCAACCATTCCATTCAGGGGTTTCCTTTTTCGCAGGCGCAGGGGCCTTTGCCGATATTGTAGCGCCCGCACTTCGGACACTTGGCGGCCGCAAGGGCCTTTTGCCCCGGGAACCGCCATTTGCCGAACAGGCCAAGGACGAAGACGAACACAAGAAAGAGGGCGGCGACCTTGATCAGCATCCTAGAGCCCGAATCGTGCGAAGGCGGTCCGATCCTCGATCAGGCCTGCGGCTTCGCCCACGATGCGCGCGCCAAGCCGGGCGAACAGCGACTTCTTGGGGCCGTAACGGCGAAATCTGACGTCGTCGCCGTGCAACGCCTTCATCACGGGGATCAGATGGCCAATCCCGTCGATCAGGCCCTTGTCGTGTGCCTTCTGGCCGATCCAGACCTCGCCCGAGAAGATGGCGGGATCGTCGGACAGCATAGCTTCGCGCCGGGACTTGACGTAGGCGATGAAGATCTCGTGCAGATCAGTCAGCCAGCCTTCGAGCTTTTGCACATCCTCGGGCTTTTCCGGGCGGAAGGGGTCGAGCATGGATTTGCTGGTGCCTGCGGTGTGGACCCGGCGTTCGACACCGTAGCGGTCGATCAGGTCATGAAACCCGAACCCGGCCGAAATGACGCCGATGGACCCCACAAGCGACCCGACGTCGGCATAGATTTCGTCCGCGGCGCAGGCCAGCCAGTAGCCACCCGAGGCCGCCACATCCTCTACGAATGCCAGGACCGGAACCTCGTGTTCCTGTGACAGGCGGCGAATGCGTGCCGCAATCAGAGATGACTGGACCGGGCTGCCGCCCGGGCAATTGATCTGCAGCGCGACCGCCTTCGGCTTGCCCCTGGTAAAGGCCTTTTCCAGCACGGGTGCCAGCGATGGATCGTCCAGCCCGCGACCGGCGGTGGTGATCGCCCCCTGCAGGCGAACGACGTTGACCAGCGGGCCGCGGTTCATGAACGGGAGTTTTATTTTCATGCCCCCGATCTAGGCCCCCTGCCCCGCCGGGACAAGTCTTACTGCCGAATGCGCCAGCCGGTGCGGAAGATCCACCAGATTGCCGTCAGGCAGGCCGCCATGAAGGCGCTGATCGCCAGCAACGACAGACCGACAGGCACGTCGGCCGCGTCGAAGAACGCCCAGCGGAATCCACTGATCAGAT
Organism: Loktanella sp. DJP18; assembly: GCF_049310965.1. Lineage (NCBI taxonomy): Bacteria > Pseudomonadati > Pseudomonadota > Alphaproteobacteria > Rhodobacterales > Roseobacteraceae > Loktanella > Loktanella sp. DJP18. The sequence continues at coordinate 11,379 of NZ_JBMERN010000045.1, forward strand.
AGACGACCGGATTGAACATCGTGATCGTCTGCCAGACGGGCGGCAGCATCGTGACGGAATAGAACGACCCGCCAAGAAAGACCAATGGCGTGATGATCAGCAGCGGGATCAGCTGCAACTGTTCGAAATTGCCTGCCCAGATGCCGATGATGAACCCCAGCAGCGCAAAACTGATGCAGGTCATCACGAGGAAGGCGACCATCCAGACCGGGTGCGCGACCTGAATATCCACGAAGAAGAAGGCGGTGAGGAATATGATCGCCCCGATGAAAAGCGCCTTGGTCGCCGCCGCCCCGACATAGCCGATCGTGATCTCGATGAAGTTCACCGGCGCGGACAGCAGTTCGTAGATCGTGCCGATGAATTTGGGAAAGTAGATGCCGAAGCTCGCGTTGCTGGTGGCCTGCGTCATGACGGACAGCATGATGAGGCCCGGCACGATGAACGCGCCGTAGCTGATGCCTTCGACTGTCTCGATCCGGCTGCCGATGGCTGTGCCGAAGACCACGAAGTAAAGCGATGTGGACAGCACGGGTGATACCAGCGACTGCGTGATGGTGCGGAAAAAGCGGGCCATCTCGAACCGGTAGATGGATTTGATCGCGGTCAGGTTCATGCGTCGTCCTTTACCAGCCCGACGAAGATGTCTTCGAGGCTGCTTTGCTGCGTTTGCAGGTCGGTCATGGTCAGACCTGCGCTTGCCATGTCGTTCAGAAGCGTGCGGATGCCGGTCCGGTCCTTGCGGGTGTCGTAGGTATAGACCAACACCGACCCGTCACGTTCCAGCGTCAGATCGTAATGCGACAGGGCTTCGGGGATTGCCACGGCCGGCACGGCCAGATCGACGCGCAACTGTTTCTTACCCATCTGGCTCATCATTTCGGATTTATCCTGCACCAGAAGGATTTGCCCTTTGGAGATGACGCCGACGCGGTCGGCTATGGCCTCGGCCTCTTCGATGTAGTGCGTGGTCAGGATGATGGTGACGCCTTCGCGCTTGAGGCCGGCAACGACGTTCCACATGTCCTTGCGCAGTTCCACGTCCACCCCGGCGGTCGGTTCGTCGAGGAACAGCACGCGGGGGTCGTGGGCCAGCGCCTTGGCGATCAGCACGCGGCGTTTCATGCCGCCGGACAGTTCCTTGACCCTGGCCGTCGCCTTGTCGTCCAGCGACAGGCTTTTCAGGATCGCGGCCACCCGCGCATCGTCGCGCGGCTTGCCGAACAGGCCGCGCGAAAAGCGGACGGTGTTCTCCACGGTCTCGAAGGGTTCGAGGTTGATTTCCTGCGGCACGAGGCCGATCAGGCTGCGCGCGGCACGGTAGTCCCGGATGGTGTCGTGACCGCCGACCGTGATCGTGCCGGAGGTCGGAACGGTGATTCCGCAGATGGTGGAGATCAGCGTCGTCTTGCCGGCACCGTTCGGACCAAGCAGGGCAAGGATTTCGCCCTCCTCGATCTCGAGGTCGACGCCTTTCAGGGCCTCGAACCCGGTGTCATAGGCCTTGCGCAGGTTCTTGACGGATACGATGGACGCCATCGGCGGTTCCTTTCGGACTGTTCGCGCACACCATATCCCCTGCACAGGCCGGGCGATAGGTGCATTGGCGCACATGGCACCGGCACACCTGCCAGACAGAGGGCCGGGGGTATTCCCCCGGCCCGTTCATCCATCAGCGCCGTATCAGAAGCTGAGAGATATGTCGCGGTGCGTGGCCGAACAGGCTGCGACTTCAAGGGCCTGCGCGCGCGGCAACCGCGGCTGTAGGCGCAGTCCGATGGTGTCCTTGATCGCATCGTCATAGGCCGTGATGCCAGGCAACAGTTCTTCGTTGGCGCGCGCGCGCCAGGTCAGTTCGCTTTCAAACAGCGCCTGTGCCTCGTCCAGATACTCCATCGCGCGGTCCGGATCGGGCGACCGGCTGTCGATCTCGCCACGCGCGTCCGACAGAAGGCCGCGGATGTCGCGACCGCCGTCCACATCGCCCAGCATGGATTCGACCTCCTTGAAGCGGGCATCCGCCATGGCACCGTCCATTGTCGGCGCATCGGCTGCCAGCGCCGCGATCGGCTCGCGCAGGGCCGCCAGCGCGTCGGCACTGGCGATCACGGCCTTCAGCTCGATCAGCGGCTCGTAGGCCTGATCGACGGTGCGGCGATACAGATTGCGGGCGGTCTCGTTTTCCTTGTTGATGGCGTTGTAGGTGTCCTGTGTGGCCTGCCAGGTCTCGGGTATCTGCGCCTGAAGCGCATCGACCTCGGCCTGCAACTCGTCCGCGCGGGCGGTCTGCGCCTCTGAATCGCCAAACCCGCGCGAGGCCCGGAGGCGCAGGTCGGCAATCTCTTTAGTGCGGATCAGCATGTCGCGCTGCAAGGCGCGCACGGTGGTGTGTTCGGGCCTGTAGGCAACGGCCCCTTCGGTCAGACGCCGCTGGATCGCCTCGATGTCGGTCACGAGACCAGGCACCGTTTCTGCCTTGTCGAGACCGTCGGTCCAGTCGTCCTGCAGGTCCTCGGGCAGGTAGGAGACGTCGAGGCCACGGGCCTGCGTGATCGCCGCGGCGATCCGGTCACCGCGCGCGTCGAAGCTCGCCATGATGTAGTCCTCGATGCAGTATTGCAGCGCGGGGTTCACCGGCGGCGGCGCGGTCTCTGCCGTCAGCGACGTGCGCGCCGGCAGATAGTTCACAAGCGGCGGGTTGAAGGCCACGATGACCAACGCTGCCAGTTGCAGCAGGATGAAGGCCACGACGCCCTTGTAGATCTGGATCGTCTTGACCGCGGCGGGGGCCACGCCGCGCAGATAGAACAGTGCAAAGCCGAAGGGCGGTGTCAGGAACGACGTCTGCAGGTTCAGGCCGATCATCACGCCCAGCCAGACGGCGCTGACGTTGGCCTGGGGATCGGCCAGCAGGATCGGGGCCACGATCGGCACGACGACGACCGCGATCTCGATGAAATCGAGGAAGAAACCCAGAACGAAGATGACCGTCATGACGATGATGAACTTGGTCCAGAAACCGCCTGGAAGCCCTTCCAGGAAGTGTTTGACCAACTCTTCGCCGCCGAACGCCCGAAAGGCCGCCGTCAGCATGGCAGCACCCAGCAGGATGATGAACACCAGTGAGGTCGTCTTGGCGGTTTCCACCATGACGCCGGTCAGCGCGTCTTCGTTATAGTAGGCGCGCACGCCGGACCAGACGATCGACAGCACGATCAGCGCCACGCCGATGGCGGCAAGCGTGACGCCCATGCGGTCCGACGCCGTCTGCATGTTCAGGATGTTCGTGTTGTAGTTGGAGACGGTCCAGCCAACCAGGATCAGACCGACGGCTGCGACGATGGTCGGGATGAAGCGCCCTGATCGACCCTCTGGATGCAGACGGTAGCCCGCCATGATGAGCGCGCCCGCGGCGCCGATGGCACCCGCCTGGTTGACGGTCGCGATGCCCGTGATGATCGACCCCAAGACCAGCAGGATCAGCGCCAGCGGCGGCACCATTGCCAGCAGCACGTTGCCGAGGAAGGCCGCATCGTAACGTCCCTCATAGGGCACAGCCGGGGCCATCTTGGGCCGAAAGATCGCGATGGCAAGAACATAGAGGATGTAGATCGCGACCAGCAACAGACCGGGCACCAGCGCGCCAAGGAACATGTCGCCGGCCGAGGTCGAGACGATGGCGAACTCCGACGGCATCGAGACTTCGCCGGTGGCGACCTTGTAAAGCTCTTGCCGCGAGGTCCCCGCCTGATCGACGGCAGAGGCCAGCTGATCCGCGAGGATGATGAGCACGATGGACGGCGGAATGATCTGCCCCAGCGTGCCAGACGCCGCGATGACACCGGACGACAGGGAATTGGAGTAGCCGTTGCGCATCATCGCCGGCAGGGAAATCATGCCCATCGCGACGACCGTGGCACCGACGATACCCGTCGTGGCGGCCAGCAGCGCGCCCACGACGATGACCGAAATACCCAGACCGCCCGGGATCGGGCCGAACAGTTGCGCCATGTTGACCAGAAGATCCTCGGCGATCTTGGACCGTTGCAGCATGATGCCCATGAAGATGAACAGCGGAATGGCGATCAGCGTGTCGCGTTCCGGTTCCCAGTAGACCCCGCGCAGGTTTGTGACACCGGACGTCAGCCACTGACCCGGCGTGCCGTTGGCGAAATAGGCGGCGGACGAGCCCTCGAACAGGATGCCGGTCACGGCCGCGAGGCCGACGGTCAGGATGGCCGCACCCGGCAGCGCGAACGCGACGGGATAGCCAGAGCCGAGCGCACCGGCCATGACGACAAGCAGCATCAGAAGAAAGAAAAGTTCCATTGCGCGTGTCCCCGATTACATCATGTCGGCGTGCGATTCACGCGCGCCAGGCTCGCCGCGCTTGTCGGCGACACCTTCCAGAAACTGCACCACGAACTGGATCATCATGGTCACAGCAAAGACGGCGAGGAAGCCCGCCATGAAATACTTCACATACATCCCGAAGCCGGATTGCGTCGTCTCGAACACCAGGATCGGACCGACGATGACCGACGATGCCGTGCTGAAGCCCAGGATCAGGATCGTCCAGCACAGCGCCATGCCGAGGATCACGGACCCGATGGCGTTGACACGTCCCTTCGTCTCGCGTCGCATGGACGCGTAAAGCAGGTCGACGCGCACATGGCCTTCCTCCAGCAGGGTATAGGCCGAGGCGAAGAGGAACAGCGCGCCGTACCAGAACCGCACGAGGTCGGCCATGAAGGCCTGTTCATATGAGAAGACGAAGCGCGACAGGACGATCAGCAGTTCGGCACCGACCACCAGAAGCGACAGCCAGATGAAGCCAAGTCCGCGGGTCACGGCACCAAGCACGATTCCGAGGATCACCAGCGGCGCATGGAAATACACACCGCGATAATCCGCGCGGCCAAGGTTGCCCGACATGTCGCTGCCGATCAGGCCATCCAACAGGTTCTGGACCCGCAGATAGGACAGGACCGCGTCCCCCAGACCGACCAGCAACACGACAAAAAAGGCCGACCGCACCAGAAAGCGGTTGAAGGCATTGATCTGCGCCGCGTCGCCTCGCAGCGACCGCCCCGGCGTCGCCAGCACGAACCCGATGGCCAGCACGGCCGCACCGAGCAGGATCACGACCTGAACAAGCCCCAGCGCCGACATCGCGCCGTTCACGACGGCCGTGACTCCCGGAAAGCCGAACCAGAACTGCAGCACCACGTTGACCATGTAGGCGGCCAGCACGGCCAAGACCGTCCAGCCAAATCCACGCGCCAGCAACGCGCGCGACGTCCCCTGCGTTTCCATCCCGTGTCCCCCGGAAAGTCTGGTGAAGATACCTGACGGGGCGGATCATGTGATCCGCCCCGTCCGTGCCGGACGTGTCGTCCAGCCATGCCTTGCGGCGATTACATGTCCAGAACGCGGTTCCGCTTGTCCACGTAGGGCGCATCCGACAGCGCCGTCCAGGCACCGATCTCGGCCCGGGCTTTAAGGTGGCTGTCGAAGATCTCGGCGGCCAGCGGGCTGTGATCGCGGGCTTCCTCGATGACTTCGGCGGACGCGGTACCGAATGCCTCGTAGACGTCATCGTTGAACTCACGCAGTTCGACGCCGAATTCGTTGATCAACTTGCCCAGATATTCACCGTTGAAGGCGTTGGCCTCGGCCATCGACACGGCGTTCTCTTCCAGGCAGGCCAGGCGGATCAGCTTCTGGTCGTATTCCGGCACGGTCGACCACCAGGTCTTGTTCATGCCCATGCACAGTTGCGAACCCGGCTCGTGGAAGCCCGGCCAGTAGTAGAACTTGGCCGCCTCGTACAGCTTGAGGAAGTAGTCGTTCCACGGCCCCACCCATTCGGTCGCGTCGATGGCACCCGAGACGAGGTTTTCGTAGATCTGTCCGCCCGGCAGCGACACGGGAGATCCGCCCAGCTTGGAGATGACATCGCCGCCAAGGCCGGGTATCCGCATCTTCAGGCCGCGAATGTCGTCGGGACTCTCGATTTCCTTGTTGAACCAGCCGCCCATCTGGACGCCGGTGTTGCCGGCCGGATAGCCGATGACACCGAATTCGTCGCCCAGCCGTTCATAAAGCTCCTGGCCGCCGCCGAACTTCATCCAGGCGTCCATTTCGGTATAGGTCAGGCCCATCGGAATCGCGGTGAACGGCGACCAGCCGGCGTGCTTGCCCTTCCAGTAATAGTCGGCCCCGATGTAGGCTTGGCTGTTGCCAGAGGCCACGTCGTCGAAGGCGTCGAAGGCACCGACCTTTTCGCCGGCGGCGAAGTAGGTCACCGCGATACGGCCCTCGGTCAGCTCCTCAATCCGCGCAGCAAGTCGCTGCGCACTCGTTCCCAGCCCCGGGAAATCGCGCGGCCATGTGGAAACGATGTTCATGTCGATCCGACTTTGGGCCAGCATGGGGGTCGCCAGCGTCGTGGCAGCCGTGCCGACGGCAGCGGACGTCAGAAATTGTCTGCGTTTCATATTTTTTGTATCCTCCTGTTGGGCAAAGTCGGTTGCAATCGCTCTTGCCTGAGGGGAACTTATAAAGACAGGTTTGGACTGGTCAATTCACTTTACCAGACACGCGCAGCAATCGTTCAAAAATCGACAACTGGCGCTAACATTGTGACGCTCGGATCCCATCCTGTCGTCGGAAATTTGTGCAGGAAGCGTTCGGTTTTGGTCTGGACGCGCCGAAACCGGGTTGTTATAGCCACCGCAGGTTTTCCGACGTAGCTCAGCGGTAGAGCAGTTGACTGTTAATCAATTGGTCGTAGGTTCGATCCCTACCGTCGGAGCCAATCCCCCCATCAGGCCCCTATAAACAAGGGTTTTCAGAGATCCGGAGTCGGAGCTCGAGGACGAGGTGCACATCTTGGTGCACACGGCGGTGCACAACGCGTGCACAGGAGGGCTTCTTCATGCCCCGCAATCGGAGCTTGCCGCCCCATCTCGAACGCCGCCGGTCCGGTTATTTCTGGCGCAGACGCTGGCCCCGCGCCCCGTTTCCCGGATCGACCTGCACCCCATTGGAAAAGAATCTCCTCTGCTTTTCGCTTCGCACCCACGTCCTGCGCGACGCGAAGATCCTGGGCCATCGACTGACGACGATGAGTGACATGGTCTTCGCCGCACCCGCGGAGACGATGATGCCGATTGCGCCCCACATTCAGTCCAGCCTGCTCGAGACCCTCGTGCGGTTCGAGATTCTGGCATTCGAGCGCACGCGAGCGTTGTCAGGCCTTTGCAGCACGGATACCGCGATGCTGGATCTGCGTCGCGAGGAGCTGCTCCAGTCGACCTTGCGGCAGGCCTTGCAGCTGGGCGACCGCGACGTGGCCCGGAACCCCTTGCGTCATGTTGCAGCACAACTCGGGATCGCACTCGATGAAACTGACGCGGATTGGGCGGCGCTGGCCTATGAAGCGACCAAGGTGCTGCTCGACGTCAGTCTCGAACGCAATCGCCGCCGGCAGGGACTTTATGCCCATCCGACCGATGCCTTTCTGCTTGCGACGGCTCCGGTTCGGATGGTAACGGCGGCGCAGGTCCCGGTCAGTATGAATGAGGGTATTTCGGCGGCATCATTCGCCTCCGTAGGAGCCGCACCAGCAGTCACGCCCGCTGCTGCATCATTTGCAACAACTGCAACCGTCGCCGCGCCTGTGCAGCCCGAAGCTCCGGAATCCCGTCCTGCGGAAGACTCGTCGGACAATGAACCCGTCGCCATGACGGACGACGTTCCGGCGGCCGCCACAGTCATGTATGAGGGAATGGAATTGCCGATACTTCATCCGTTCGGCGTGAAGTTTCCCGGTGGCATGACAGCTGGACAGGCCCAGCTGGCGCGCATTTCAATGCGACCACCGAACATCCATGTAGCAGTCGACAAGCTTTCGGAAGAAGCGCAACGGGCCATCGCCAAGGCGCGTGGCATCACATGGCCCGAAGCAATCGAGCTGTTCTTCGATCTGAAAAACATGGGCTATCAGAACGACTTCTCGCGGCCGCAGAAACGGGACGGCGCCGCCGGAGAGAAATTCGCGAAGGAAAACGTCAGCAAGCGCCGATTGGCGTCAGGCTATTGGCATGAACAACTCGGGAGCGGTCCAATCGAGGAGATCGATCCAGAGGCTGTGAACGATGCACTCGAGCGCCTCTGGCGGCTGCCTGTTCATCATGGGAAATTCGAACCATTCCTCCCGACGGACGGGTATCAGGACCTGATCGAACGCTGCGATGAGATGGCAGCCAGCCTCAAAATGAAACTTCAACAAATGAAGGCTGATGGTGCCACCGAAGAAGAAATCGATCGCGCGCACAAAGAAGGGCATATCGCCCGGCTCAAGGTAGACACATACCTGAAGCACGCGCGAGTCCTCGGTGCCGTTGGAAAGATGCTTATGGATATGCAGCTCATCGACGTGAACCCGTTTGCTCTTTGCGTCTGGACCAATAAGGAAGTGAAAAAAATGCGGAGCCGTGAGGAAATCAAAGCCCGCGTCGCTTGGGATGACAGACTTTACGATCTGTTCCGCTCTCCGATTTACCAGGAAGAACTCGAAGACGTTGGCAACCCACTGTTCTGGGCACCTCTGATCTCGGTCCACCATGGTCTTCGCGAGGAGGAGTGCCTGCAACTCGGTCCGGACGATTTCGGGCGCGAGGACGGCATCCTCTACATGAATGTCACCAACTCCGTGATCAATTCGACGAAGACAGAATCAAGTCAGCGCCGCGTTCCAGTTCATCCAAATCTCATCGAGTTGGGGATCGAGCAGTTGATTGCCTTGCGCAAAAAACAAGGGAAGGTGCGGCTTTTCCTCTCCCTTACACGCGGGCAATGGAAAGGCACACTGTCGGAGAATTTCAGCAAGAAATTCAATTACTACCGCCGAACCAACGACGTCTACTGGCCAGGTCTTGACTTCCACGCCTTCCGCACCAAGGTCAACAATTTCCTGATGAGCGACAATGGTTCCGATGCGATCCGGCGCCGTATCATGGGGCACGCACCGCTCGACGAGGGGGAGAAGTCTTACGCACAGAGCCTGAGACTGACCCCACTCGTAGACAGACTGGTCTCGGTCGTGATCGACATTTCGATGATCAGGAAGCCTTTCGACACCGCCTCCGCCGTCGTCAACGCCCAGGCGAAAGGGCGCGGGTTGCGCATCGTCGCATGACCGCAGCGTGATTGGAGGTATGAGCACCTGTGATCTGGAGGAAGATCACGGCCCATGCTCTCCGCTCAGGTTGGTGCAAAGCCAAGAAATCGTGCGGGAACCGCTGACGTCAGCCAGACGCCATTGTCAGCCCGGACGAAAGCATGGCCCTCCGCTGCCATGGCGGCGCAGTTCACCGTGAGCACGACGGCCTTGCCGTGTCGGGCACCCACCGTAACAGCGGTCACGACATCCTTGCTGAGGTGGACAAACTGCCGCCTCCCCGGCAACAAACCTTCTGCGAAGATCGCGTCGAGGGAGTGTCGCGCCGTGCCGTGGTAAAGCGTGACTGGCGGAAGCATTGGCGAGAGACCGAGGTCCAGCGGCAGCGAATGGCCTTGGGCCGCACGAATGCGCGTTCCGTCGGGCGACACGGTGAACCGCGTCTTGTTGTCGGCAAAAACGATTTCCTCGAGTTGTGTCCGGGAGAGCGATCGACCATGACGTTTCAGAGCTCGCAGGAGCTGACCGATGTCTGCCCATCCGGCCTTGTCCAATTCGATCCCGATCAGATCGGGGCGGTGCCGAAGGATCAGCGTCAGGAATCGGCTGTCACGCGGCATCGGGATACCTCCCGAGTAGACCGTCCTGGCAATCTCCGTCGTGCGCAGGCAAGAGGCCTCGGGATCGCGCCATGAATGTCAGCTGTCCATGGGCGGACAGACCTTTCACGACGTCGAGCAGCCTGATGAGAGTCATCGTATAGAATTCGACAACCTCATCGCAGCTCCCCGGTTCCGATGGCGGAGTCGCCCAGAGAAAATTGAGGCCGTAGTAGGCTTCGAGATCCTGGGTTTCGAGATTTTGGGTAATTGCGATCATTGTCAGGTCGATTTGCATGGGCTGATCCTCGCCATGTGTCTGCTGGGATGCCTGACCACCGTGTGGTGGCGGCTCGTGTCGGGCGTGGTTGTGGCCCTGGTCGATCGACCAGGGCCGGCTTGATCACTGCGGCAACGCGCTGACGAGATCGTTCAGCCGTGCGCCGTGCCAGCGCAGCGACGCTGCATGACGATCTTCGGGCGTAGGCGCGGCGGCGAGGAGATCGCGCATCTTCCGGACGGCCCTTCCGACGCGAACGGGATCGGGGCTCAGGCTGTCGAGGAGGCGATCAGCCTCGCAGTAGAGATCGACACCTCGGTTGCCTGCAATCGCGTCCAGGACCTCCGCCAAAGTGTTGCCATGTCGCCGGAAGAAATCCCGGGCGTCGAGTGCGGCAAACGCGGCCGTGCCATCATTCATGACTTTGTTCATTGCTGGTCTCCTGGCACGCAGCGTCGACCCGATGGCCGACCATCTAACTGGTGCCGTCAAGCGACTGCCGCAGCGAAGCGGCAGTCATGTCCGCGCAGACCTAAGCTGCTCGAATTTCAGGTGCTCGCGCAGCGTCACTCGCGGGGCGCTCCAACACATCCCGCAATCCGTCGGTCAGCAGACAGATTTCCTCAACGACTGGATCGAAAGGATCGATGACGGCAAAATATCCCATGTAAGGTAATGCCGGATCGTCGACCGTCTCGAGCGACAGGATTGCAAGAACTTGGCCCAGCATGAGACGGGTGCGGGATGTCAGTCGACCGTCCAGCACCAGGAGATCCTGGCAGCGATCGACAAGGCGGGCGGCTTCGTAGCCGCCAAGGAGACGGGCCGCGTGCCACAGTCCCTCATAATGTGCTGAAACGAAGGTGCAGATCGGATCGGCAGAAAACTCCTGCGGCTCGGCAGGAGTGAAGGTGGTTTTGGGGTCGAATTTCATGTTGGGCTCCGAATTGTGTCCGCGTCATGCGCGGGTCAAGAAGTGGTCGATCCCATTGCCTGTGCCTGTTGTCGTTCTTCCCTTTTAATCCGCAGATCGACCTCGACGATTTCCGTCTCACTTCGCAACGCCCCGTTCTTTATTGATGCCTGTTCCATCGATTGCTGTTCCTTCCTTTCTGTCGGTGAACTGGACCGGCATTTTGATCCGGCTCCCACATAGGAGAGACGGATCAAATTGCCGGTCCGGAGCGCCCCTACCCGACTTGTGCTATGGCCTACCAAAAACTTCGCCTCTCACCGCATTTCCCTGCTTCCATGCGTTTCCGCCGTAAACGACATCGACCGATCTACCGGGAACACAGAGCAGACAGGAGAAACGCCCGTGTTCAAGAAGATCATCGACAAGTCAGTGCAGCGCTTCTGGGGAGGGTCAGCACAGCCACCCGCGGTCAGCCGCAGGGCGAAGGGCACGACCCGCATCGTGCTGCCCAGGGGCGAAAGCGCCCTGGAGTGGGGCCAGCCCTCACCGCTGCCGCATGCCGAGCCACCACCGACGCCCTACCCGTTGAACTGCCTGAGCACGGGTCTTCGAGAGGTGGTCGCGGCGATCACAAAAAAGACCCAAGCCCCCGAGGCAATCGCTGCGCAATCTGTGCTGGCAGTCGTCTCTTTGACCTTCGCCAGCCGTGTCAAAGTGCAGACACTGAGCTCGACCGCGAACGCGACGTGCTTTTTCGTCCTTGTTGCGCTCTCTGGTGAGAGAAAGAGCGCTACGGACGGCTGGGCGATGGGCGGTGTCAATCGGACCGTTCTGAAGCTGCGGGATGAGTTTGCCCAGCTCATCAAAGAGCATGAGCAGACGATCAAGACACTGGAGCGCGATGAGGCCAAACCGCCGCGGCCGGTTTGCCCAAATTTCCTTGTCACTGAACCGACCATCGAAGGTGCATTCAAAGCGATCTCTTCCGGAGCCGGATTCCTTGGGTGGTTCTCGGACGAAGCTGCCACCTTCTTTGGTGGTCATTCGATGTCGCAGGAAAAACAGGCTCTGACCTGCGGGATCATTTCGAAGTTCTGGGACGGCGCCTATTTCATCCGGCCGCGCGTGACGCAGGAGGGCGACGGATTTGTCCCCTCCACATCTACGACGCTGAACCTGATGTTCCAGCCTAACCTAATCCGCCAGTCGTTCGGGAACGAGTTCATGCTCGGGCAAGGCATCCTCGCCCGCATGCTGCCGGCCTGGCCGGAAAGCAACATGGGCAAACGGCGCTACCGGCCCAGCGACGCGTCTGACGACGCCATCGTCGACAAGTTTCAGGAGGCCACGGCGAAGGCCCTGCGCGATAATCTGGAAGATCCGAGCGAGAGGACGCTCAAGCTTTCTGCCGGCGCATTCAAGCAATGCGTGGCGTTTCACGATGCTGTCGAACTCGAATTGGGTCGCGGAGGGTGGGCGGCTGATATCAGCAGTTTTGCGGCCAAGGCGCCCGAACATGCCTGTCGTCTTGCAGCCCTGATGACACTCTTTGAGGACCCTGAGGCCACCGAGATTTCCGAGGCCACGATGACAAGCGCCTGCGGGCTCGTGAAATACCACCTCCAGCAGTTCAAGTATCTCTGCATCGCCGGGACAAATGACGATGCGGTCAGCCATGCTCAGAAGCTTCTGGACTGGCTCAAAAGCAATCTCACCGCTGGAGAGGGTTTTGCGACCGAGAGGATTTTGCAAACCGGCCCCGTCCCGACTCGCAGAAGACAGACGATGGACATGGCCTTGGCCATCCTCGTCCAGCACGACTGGATCGCGAAACTCCCGGACGGGACGGTCGTCGACGACAGGCCGCGCCGCAGGGCATACATGCTCAACCCGAACGCGTGAGAGCCGCGCGCATGCCGCCTTGTGCTTCAAGGCGGCGTGCGATCGTTGTTGATCGCAAGCGCATTTTCGCACGGCGGCCAGCGGCGGTTGAAGTAATACCGGGAAATTGTTGAAGACGGGCTGATCCCACCCCGTGCGGATGGAATGGACCCCTCTTCAACACATCAGGAAAATGAACATGTTTTCAGCGAGTTGCAGCGGCGGACGGAGGAGGAACCGATATCCTTTTCAAAGGCGCAAGGTGGACGAATACGAGCGCCGAGAGGCGACGAACTCCACATGATCCCGGGCGGCGCGGACGCCCTGAGCGTGGTCATAGCTCGCCATCGTGGTTGCCGGATTCCGGTGGTCGAGCAGAACGGGCGCGATGTAACCGCCTCCGACAAGCTCTTCCGATGCCTCAGTGGCCACGTTGTCCCGGACGCGATGCACGCTGACACGGACCCCGAGATGCGCATGGGTGAGGTTGCCCACGAGGCAGCCCAGTCGCGCGGCCGAGACTCTTGCACCGACCTCCAGAATGCTTGGGAACATCGCGCTACCGTCATCGAACAGAGGACGGAACATCCGGTTGTATTCGTCGACGGCATCCCAGAGGATTGGGTTCTCCAGGACCCGGTCGTATCCGGCATGCTCCTTCTGGTGTTCCCGAAGTTTCAGCGCGCTGCCAGGAAGCCTGATATGGAGGCACGGCCGTTCAAGGAGCATGACGGTCCGGCCAATATCGAAATGCGACAATGCCCGCGCCCGTTGAGGCACTGCCGCAGCCATGGCGAGGAGAAGGCCATTGCGATAATCGCGGGCTGCAAAAAGATCTCTTGGCCCGAGGGCGCGGGCGTTCTCGATGATCTCCATTCCAAGGTCGAAGATCGTCGATGCGCCAACCAGCTGTTCGCCGGTCTTCGTCGGCCGCCCTTCGACTTTTCCACGGGCGTTGAGCCGGGAAATGACATGTTCGCAGGCCACGCTGGCGAACCCTGGATCGCAAGCGGTGCAATATCCCGACAGGATGCGCCCGAGGTAGTCACTTGCGCTGCGCGTCGAGACGCCCTCCTCGCTCAGATCGCAGGCGTAGGCATGAAAGGTCATGCCCGCGGGCCTGATGTCTTGCCCCGAGCCTTCGCACCACGCAAGCCAGCGCAGCAGCGCGTGCGTGACGGAGTTCAGATGATCTGCGCTCCACTTGAGCTTCCGGTTTCCTGGCTCGGAACCCATCCTCACAACCAGCCCGGCTTGCCATTCATCCGGGAGACGCCCGATCAAAGCGAGCAGGGATTCCGTTTTCGACCTCCTTTTCGCCTTGAAGGCACGCTGGCGCTGCCGGCGGATGATGGCAATCATGGACGCATAGGGCATGCCCCAGAGGGTTGGAGCCGCCGTCTGGACGCGGTGCAGCTTGAAAGCAGCGAGCTGGCCGCCGTGCAGCGTCGAACATTCCGTTAGGTAGCCCTCCACCTCATGGCGCGTGGGAGGAAGCGCAAGCGGACGGTCCGCGCCCCTCCAGGCCGAAAAAGCCCGGAGTTCATGCAGGACCGGGTCCGGATCGAGATCCGGCCGCTCCGCCGTCAGGGCAGCACGGACTGCATGAAAATAGCAGGCTGAGGCTGGGAACGGCCGGCTTTCGATATCCCGTTTCATCATTGTTCTTTCTTTTTGAAGCCTTTGGGCTGTCGCGACTTCTGGTCCGCCAGGTATGCCTGCCAGCTGTTGATCCCAGAATTTTCATTGATCTCAGTGTAGAATGCGAGCGTCGCTTCAACCCTCTTGTGCCCGAGGTTGCGTTGCACATGGGCGCGCTTGTCTGCCTGAAAGTCCACTCGATCAGGACCTCCTTGGACAAGGGAACCGGGCACAAAGGTCGGCCCAGTTGTGAGATATCGTTTCATAGAATTCCTTTCTTTTTGAAGCCATTGGGCTGTCGCGATTTTTTGTTCGCGAGATATGCCTGCCAGCGATTGAGGGCGAGAGTCTCATCGATCTCGGCATAGAACGCGAGGGTCGTCTCCAGGCTCTTGTGCCCGAGAAGCCGCTGCACATCCGGCAACCGGTCTGGGTCTTCTTTGAGCCAAAGCCACCCAAGAAAATGCCTGTAGAGATGCGGGTTCATCCGGATACCTGTGACCCGTCTTGTATGCCGCATGAGCCGCTCCAGCAGACCGACAAAGGGCTGGTCCCGGTCGACGCTCGAACCTTGTGCGGGGAACAGGAAGGGGTTGAGATCGTCACCTGTGCGAAGCGCCTTCGGCCGGATCTTGTCGAGATACAACCGCAGTCGGCACGATTCATTTTCGCCCAGAGGAATGGGCAGATCCGGATCGTCATTGGTGCGCATCTTTACCTCGACATTCGGCACTGTGATTGTCGCCAAATCGCCGCGCCATGAAATCCAAGAGAGTTTGGCCCAGGTAAGATTGGCCTTGCGCGGTGCTCTGGCGAGCAGGATATCACTCGCCAGCACGCACATGACATCGCGGGCCAGTTCCGTGTCGATTTGGTCGAGGCGCTTCACGCCGCGCTTCCTGCGAACCCGCCGGTCCAACTCGGTATTGACCTCATCAATGAGGATTTCCCCCAGATCGATCAACCGTTGCTGTCTTCCCCCGATAATTTGGCGGAGCTTGTTCTTATTGCGCCTCGTAATCCCCTTGCCGCCAGCGGCATGGTCCCGGATGGTCTCCACGATCTCGTCGATTTGCTTTTCATCCCGATGAACGTAATCACGCGCGATTTTCTTAACGGCCTTTCCGAGCGTCGAGGCGTAGCTACTTGCGAAATCGCCCTCGCTGTTTGCATCCCGCACGGCCTCGAGAACGCCCTCGATCACTTCCGGATCGGTGTATTCCTCAACGGTCTCGATCAGGTATCCGGTGGCCGCATAAAGCGCCTTTGCTCCAGCGATCAATATGCCTCGGCGGTTCTTAATCGTATTACTCGACCACGTCTCATCCTCGACGAGGAAACCGGCGGACCGACGTTCTTCCTCGGTCTTTTTTGGCCCGTTTCGACTTGGCTTCAGCAGGGCCCGTTTGCCGGTCACAGGACGTTTCGGTTCGTTATTGTCGAGTGCGATCAGAAATTCTTCATAGGAAAGCCCGTCACGTGACTCCTCGCCCCTGACCCACCGGGTGATCGGACCGTCGAATTCTTCAAGGAACCCTCCCAGCAAAGAAGTTGGCACACCATATTTGTCCCTTCCGTCATCGAAGGGATGATCCACCGCGGGGAACTGAAACTCCGTAAATGCGAGGTCCGAGGAAAGGCGGGTGCAAAGGGCGGCAACGCGCTTGACGTGCTTGAGGCAGACGGCATCAGTTTTGTTTCCATCTGCACAGCGCTGGCGATAATATTTCTCCAGCAGGGACTGAGTGATCTCGTTCGGAAGCAGGCCCGCTCGATCCAGAAAGTGGAGGAACGAGCCTGAGATCAATTTCATGTCTTGGGGCAGATCCGAATTCTGGATGGCTTTATGAACTTCCCGGTAGAGCCCGGAGACATCGCGGATGCCCGGCTTCCGGTTGCTGCCACAGCCCGTCTTGATCGCGGCCAGGACGTCGGTCTTGTAGTTATGAAAACTACCCTTAGAGAGTTCGAGGGTCGCAGGAGACCACTGCGCGAAGCACTTGATAACTTTGGCGCGGTCCACCTGTTCGGTTTCGGGGACCCATCGTGCGGCGCTTATTACTTTCTTCAGGCGCGACACGAGCCTTGCGTTCCGGTGATCAACGACCGTGTCGCCGGTTTTCTTGGAAAGGCGAGCAATCAACTGGGTATAGGTCATGGGCGGCGTCGGATCGGGCAGGGAAATATCCATGGCATCGCCGAGGGACTCGACTGTGCGCCGGTCCGGGCGGTGGCCCGGTCGGTTCAAAATATCCGAAACGGCTTTTGGATTGTGCCCTGCCTGCATGGACAGCGCCCGCATCGTTTGACCGGAGGTTTCGAGGTGGTGGCGTATCTGGTCTTGCAGCGACATTGTTTGTCCTTTTCCGGATGCCGGGCGCTTACTCGAGATCGAGATCCGCCCTCCTCGCGGGGCGGATTCGATGCTCGAAGAGCTCCAGCCATTCGGGATGTATCAGCCAGGACTTTCCCACCTTCGTCGCATCCAGATGGATGCGACCGCGTTCGGTCACACAGCCCGCAACGATCCAGTCGCGGATTGTTCTGGGGTGTTTCCTCATCACCGCTGCCACGTCATCTACAGTCAGGTATCGATCTTCGGCCATGGTCCGTTCTCCTTTTCCGTGATGGATTTACTCCCCACGTTCGGGGTCCAAAGCGAGAACAAGAAGAATTCGAACAATTTTGAACGTTCAGGTCGTATGCGGCGCTGGTCGGTTGCTAATCCTGCGAATGCAATTCAAAATTCTCAGGATTAGCAGGGACCACGCCATCTCGGCAGGACTGAACCTGGATTGACGAAAACATGGGGCACCAAAGGGCTTAAAAATGGTTGGAAATTTGGTGCAACTCCGATGCAACTACCGGCTGGTGCATCATTCGACAGGTTTACGAACCGGCATGTGGCACGGGTGGTATACTGGCACTCACCGAGGAGCGATCTGTTGCGGGTGGGGCACTCGGAATCGGTAAGACGGTCCGCAATATTCTTTAGTCGCTCGCCGTGGTATTGATCTCAATCCGCGCAAGGGATTTTGTGAAACGTGATCTCGCCGCCGAGGCGGACCGTCGCAGCACGCAGTCATCAGGCCTTTTCCTCAAGTTCGGCGCATGTCTTGTCTGAAGTGGTGCGGTTGGTGATCCCGCCAAGGCAACATGCAAATCAGCGCTTTGTGGGCAATTCGGGGCCTGTTAGTGATCGCTGGAGAGGTGCGGAATGACAGACAGCGACGACAACGAGAAGCCGAAGAAGAATCGTCGGCGAGGGAACACCCTGGAGAACTGGGAAGTCGCTATCGTGAAAAGCATGATCGCCCGCGGCACGCCTTTCACGAACGACCAGGACATTCTCGCCTATTTCACCCGCCCGACCCGCTCCGTGAACCACCGGCTGATCAGCGAGATCCGTGGGCAGGCGAAGCACAAGAGCGTCAAGCCTGCGAGTGACGAGGACCTGGACGCATTTCTCGCGACTTGGCCAGACATCGACCATGAAACCGGCCTCAGCGTCCGCGGGGATGAACTTTTGATCAAAGCAAGGGAGGCCATGATCGCCGCTGTCCAGACGTTCAACAGCGCCGGACTGACGTTTCGCGCGGAGCTCTTCATTGTCACCTCGATCATCGCCTGGACCTACCTCCTACACGCATGGTTCAAGCGCCAGGGGATCGACTATCGATACCAAGGCCAGAAGACAAAAGAAGGTGCCGACAAGTATTGGGACCTGACACACTGCCTGAAACAAGGCAAATGCCCTGCGAAGGCAGGTGTCGCGAAGAACCTCAAGTTCCTGGTTGAGATCCGGCACGAGATCGAACACCGCTCGACGAGCAGGATTGACGATGCCCTCGGCGCCAAGCTCCAGTCCTGTGCACTGAACTTCAATGACCTTCTCAAAAAGGAGTTCGGCGCCCAATACGGCCTCGAGAAGCGCCTACCGATCGCGCTCCAATTCGTGTCGTTCGGCGCAGAACAGCGGTCCGCGTTGAAGAAGGCGGCTGGACTACCGAAGAACCTCGAGGCGGCCATCGAAGCCTTTGAGAATGGATTGAGCGAAGAGCAGATGAAG
>NZ_JBMERN010000046.1:0-29915 GCF_049310965.1 Loktanella sp. DJP18
AACCCTCTATCGCGAATCAAGCAGTGACCCGTGCCTTATTTACGGCACAATTCCCGAATGAATGGCTAATGGGTCACTATGTTGCGCGAGGCCACCCTTTGGTTGCGCTAACATGTCGCTGGTTGCGCTAACGTCGCAAATCCAGTCTGTTCCGGCTTAAAAACATGGTGCTAAGAGGGACGCAGGCCACCGCCGGCCGCAAACCTTAGGAGCGCTGTCATGGACCACGGAATGGTCAACCCCGCGATGAAACTTGACGATCAAGGCATCACAGGTCTGGGCGCTGTCTATTACAACTTGTCTGCCGCAGACTTGCAGGCCGCCGCCGTCGCAGCAGGCGAAGGCATCGAAGGCAAGGGCGGCCCGTTCCTGGTGACGACAGGCAAGCACACCGGTCGGTCGCCCAAGGACAAGTTCGTCGTGCGCACACCCGATGTCGAAGACACGATCTGGTGGGACAACAACCCACCGATGGACCCAGCCAAGTTCGACGTCTTGCACGCCGACATGCTGGCGCATCTGAAGGGCCGCAATGCCTATGTGCAGGACCTGTTCGGCGGTGCCGACCCGGCATACCGGGTGGATGTGCGTGTCGTGACGGAACTGGCGTGGCATGGCCTTTTCATCCGGCACCTGCTGCGTCGGCCCGAGGCGTCGGAGCTGGCGTCATTCATGCCCACATTCACGATCATCAACGTCCCCAGCTTTCAGGCCGATCCAGCCCGTCACGGCTGCAGGAGCGCGACGGTCATCGTCACGAATTATGCAAAGAAGCTGATCCTGATCGGCGGCACCGAATATGCGGGCGAGAACAAGAAATCCGTTTTCACCCTGCTGAACTATCTCATGCCCGACCAGGGCATCATGCCGATGCACTGCTCGGCCAACCACGCCCACGGCAATCCGGTCGACACGGCCGTCTTCTTCGGGCTGTCGGGCACCGGCAAGACGACCCTGTCCGCCGATCCTGCCCGGACGCTGATCGGTGACGACGAACACGGCTGGTCCGACCGCGGCATCTTCAATTTCGAAGGCGGCTGCTACGCCAAGACGATCAACCTCCGCGCCGAGGCTGAACCGGAGATCTATGCGACCTGTTTCATGCCGCAGACCGTCATCGAGAACATGGTCCACGACCCCAAGACGCTGGATCTCGACTTCGACGACGACAGCCTGACGGCGAATACGCGCTGCGCCTATCCGCTGGAGTTCATTTCGAACGCGTCCGACACCGGGCTGGGCGGCCATCCAAAGAACATCATCATGCTGACCTGCGACGCCTTTGGCGTGCTGCCTCCGATCAGCCGGCTGACGCCCGCACAGGCGATGTATCACTTCCTGTCCGGCTTCACCTCGAAGGTCGCAGGCACCGAACGCGGTGTGACGGAACCGGAGCCTACATTCTCCACCTGCTTTGGCGCGCCCTTCATGCCGCGTCGGCCAGAGGTCTATGGCAAGCTGTTGCAGGACAGGATCGCGACCCACGGGGCGACTTGCTGGCTGGTGAACACCGGGTGGACCGGCGGGGCTTACGGCACGGGATCACGGATGCCGATCAAGGCGACGCGTGCGCTGTTGACGGCTGCGCTGGACGGCAGCCTTGCCGAATCGACCTTCCGCAAGGACCCGAACTTTGGCTTCGATGTGCCGGTGGCCTGCGACGGAGTCGACACGCGCCTGCTTAGTCCGCGGGACACCTGGTCCGACCCGGACGCCTACGACGCCCAGGCCGAGAAGCTGGTGCAGATGTTTTCGGACAACTTCGCAAAGTATGTCCCCTTCATCGACGACGACGTGAAGGCAGCCGCCATTGGCTGAGGCTTGCCGTTGACGGTGACGTCACTGGCATCCGCGTGCAAATCGGTTAGGGTCGAGCCATGCGCCTGACCCTTTCCTTCTTCTGCCTTCTGGCGACCGCGGTTCATGCCGCGCCCGCCGACATGACCGGTCCACAGATCGGCAGCCTGGAGACGGGCGTGATCTGCCCGCCGCCGACGGTCGGTGAAACCGCAGCACCGGATACCGTCGCCGGTGTCACGCATCTGGTGGCTGAGGACCCACCCTTCGTGTCGATGTCGCGCCGTGTGCCGGCCGTGATCGGCATCGGGTTCGGCGCGAAAAGCACGACCGCCGACCTGATGGGTCTGTCAGAGGTCACGATGACCGTGACCCACCCGCCAATGGGCAAGGATCGCATCACGCAACAAAGCTTCCTGACTCGGATCGACGGGATCTCGCCCTCGTTAACGTTCTACCAGTTCGACTATGCCTATGAACTGGTGCAGGGCCGCTGGCAGATGGAGGCTGTGAAGGACGGCGAGGTGCTGTATCGCGCGTCCTTCGACGTGGTTGCCCCGAAAGACGCACCCGCGCTTGCTCAGGTTTGCGGGTTCGAGGAACTGCTGTCCTAACCCATCAGTCCGCGCCGGATCAGATTGACCCCGGCAATGACAAGCACAAGCAGCGTCACCTTGCGGAACCTTTCTTGATCGAAATGATCCCCTAGGCGAAAGCCCATCCACATGCCGATCATGGCCGGAGCCACCAGCAGCGCCGAAAGCCGCCAGGTCTGCGCGTTCAGCACGCCGGATTGAAGGTGCCCAAGGAACAGCATCACGGAACCGAGGCCATAAATGACGCCCTGCACCGCCATCTGTTTTTCGCGTGGCGTGCGCAGCGCCAGCAGGTACAGCACCGTCGGCGGCCCCCATGTGCCGGCCAGCCCGCCAAAGGTCCCTGCCGCCAGGCCCGCCCCCCATTCGAAGGGGCGACGCAGCCGTTCCGGGATCAGCGGTTGCCACCCCAGCAACTGGACAAGGCACAGGCTGACGACCGGCACGCCAAGGACCACGAACATCGCATCAGCCGAGATCACGGTCAGGAATTGTGCCGAAATCAGGATCATCACGCAGACGATCACAAGATAGCGCCAATGCTCGATGACTGCGGCCCGGGCCGGGCCAAGTCCGGATCGCGCGATCTGCCAGCCATTGCTGACCAGTATTGGCAGGATTATTCCAGCCACGACGATCTGCGGCTCGATCAGGATGCCCATGCCGCTGATCATGATCAAGGGCATGGCAAAGCCGACCGCGCCTTTTACGAAGCCGCCCATAAGCGTGACTATGCAAGCGAAAATTATGATGTGAGGCGGGAGGACGGCAAGCATATCTGTCATGTTGTCCGCAACATGGTGTATCCTGATCTTTGATGCTACGCAAAACTGCCGCGACACTTTCGTCTGAAAATTGATTATTGTGCGCATCAATATTGCGCTGCGACTGCAAAGCACTTATCTCTGCACCTGCAACATAACGAGGATAAGATCATGGCCCATGATGGCGCAGCCCGTGTGACGACCGATCCGGTTCTGACAGACCTGACGGCGCTGACGGCGGCCAGCCTGCCTGCCGTGGACTCGATCCTCACGGCTGCGCGGTCTGCTGTCAGTGTCTTGGTCAAGAACGATGGGCGCGTATCGGCCCGCCTTGTGGACCTGCACCAGACCGCCGCGCATGGCCTGGCGTGGCTTGCGACCTACGCGCAGGCGCTGCACCAGATGCAGGCCTGGGCCAACCGTCTGACTGCGGACGACAGATTCGGCGATGTCGAACAGCTGATCCTGCAAATTGCGTTTGGCGAGTACCTTGCACAAATCGGCGGCGGCATCCCGATGAGCCAGACCGAATTCGTTCGCCTCGATGAGATCGGCATCACCCCGGCGGATTGGGAGGCGTTCTTCGTCCCGCAGGTCACGACGCTGATCCAGCGCGGCAATACCCAGCCGGCGCGCACCCGCCTTGTCCAGCTCATGCAGGATCGCAGCGCAGAGCTGACGGTCGGGGCCTCCGGCCTTGATGAAGAGCTTGAGATGATCCGCGACCAGTTCCGCCGCTTCAGCCGCGAAAAGGTCGAACCCCATGCCCACGGTTGGCACCTGAAGGACGAGCTGATCCCGTTGGAGATCATCGACGAGATGGCCGAGATGGGGGTCTTCGGACTGACGATCCCGGAAAACCTGGGCGGGTTCGGCCTTTCGAAATCCGCGATGTGTGTCGTGTCAGAGGAACTGTCGCGCGGCTATATCGGCGTCGGATCGCTTGGCACCCGGTCCGAGATCGCGGCCGAACTGATCCTGTGCGGCGGCACCGACGATCAGAAATCGTACTGGCTGCCCCGGATCGCCAGCGGTGAAATCCTGCCCACGGCCGTTTTTACCGAACCAAACACCGGCTCTGACCTGGGATCGCTGCGTACGCGGGCCGTCCGCGATGGCGACGACTGGCACCTTACCGGCAACAAGACCTGGATCACCCACGCCGCCCGGACCCACGTGATGACGGTGCTGGCCCGCACGGACCCGGACACGACGGATTACCGGGGGTTGTCGATGTTTCTCGCCGTAAAAACGCCCGGCACCGATGCGGCCCCGTTTCCCGACGACGGCATCACCGGCGGCGAAATCGAGGTTCTGGGCTATCGCGGGATGAAGGAATACGAACTCGCCTTCGACGGTTTCGCGGTGAAGAGCGAAAACCTGCTGGGCGGAGAGACTGGGCGCGGCTTCAAGCAACTGATGCAGACCTTCGAGTCCGCCCGCATCCAAACCGCTGCCCGCGCCATCGGCGTCGCACAATCGGCCTTGGACGAGGGCCTGAAATATGCACAGGACCGCAAGCAATTCGGACAGCCCCTGATCGCTTTCCCCCGCGTGTCGGGCAAGCTGGCGATGATGGCGGTCGAGATCATGGTCGCCCGTCAGCTGACCTATTTCAGCGCCCATGAAAAGGACGCCGACCGTCGTTGCGACCTCGAGGCCGGGATGGCCAAGTTGCTGGGGGCCCGCGTCGCCTGGGCCTGCGCCGACAACGCCTTGCAGATCCACGGCGGTAATGGGTTCGCGTTGGAGTACAAGATCAGCCGCATCCTGTGCGACGCCCGCATCCTGAATATCTTCGAAGGGGCGGCGGAAATTCAGGCGCAGGTGATCGCGCGCCGTCTGCTGGACTGACGTCAGCCGGCGGTGACCGTGCGAGGGAGACCCAGACGCGGGTGCAACCGGCCGGCGACCATGAACCCGGCGGCCAGACCAATGCCGCAGGCTGCGAAGATCCCCGCCACTGGAGCCACTGCTAGGACCAGTGCCGCAACGGCAGGGGTCGTGATGCCCGATGCATCGCGAAAAGTGGCGTAAACGGCGACCATCTCTGTCCGTTCGGCCGGGCGCACGGCCATCAGGAACGGCAGGCCGCCGCAGACGTCCAGCAATACCAATGCGACGGACCCTGCCATGATGCACAGGACCGTCGCCCAAGGCCAGCCCGACAGCAGAAAACCCAGCATGAACAGGCTGGACGATACGGCGAATCCCAGCCTGACGCTACGCCGCACCCCGACCCGGCGCACCCGGCGCAGCATCAAAGGCGTTGCGAACAGAAGGCCGTTGCTCAGGCTCAGCGCGACGGCACCGACTTGGTCGCCAAGGCCCGCCTCGATGCAGAAGATGGGCAGATAGACGATGTAGACCCACCAGCCACAAGACCGCATCACCGCAAAGAACCAGCCCGCGATCAGGCGCGGCTGATCGGCAAAGCGGCCAAGGTAGGCCAGCGGGTTCGGCGTGGGCATCCGGGCCCGGGTGATCTGCCGCCCATTCCCAAGTCGCAACCGCCAGAAGCACACGACAAGCACGAAGGTTCCCAGACCCGCTAGAAGGAACGGTGCCGGCTCCCACCAGTTCAGCAGCGTCACGCCAAGGATCGGGCCGACGCTCCAGGGCACGGCGCTGTAGACCATGCGCATCGTCTCGTTCCGACCCAGTTCGATCCGGTGGATGTAGTCGAGGACATAGGCGTTGAGGCAGATGGTGAACGTCACCGTACCGACTGCATTGAACAAGAGGACCAGTGCCTTCGTGGCGGGCCCACCGGCCAATGCGATGCAGACGCCTGTCAGGTAGAATCCGCAGGCCAGCGTCATCATCCAGCGCCGTGGCACCCAACGTGCACCAAAGGGCACCATCAACCCGCAGAACATCGACCCGATCCCCACGAACAGGTAGATGCGGCTGACGATCGCGGCATCGCCTGTGGCGCGGTAGATGACCAGCGGCATCACGGACAGCAGGATCGCACGGATGCAGGCCTCTAACGCCGACAACGTTGCAAAATCGCGGATTTTCGGCGTAGGCGCGTGGGTCAGGTAAAGCGGGGCGCGGGGCGCGATCATGGCGCAGGGGTCCTGTTCAAGCCCTTCGCAAGTGCCACGCGTCCCGGTGGAGGGCTAGTCCAGACGCGACATTCCGCGTCGATTATGCCTGCCGCACGCCCTCCAGCATCCGGTCGTCACATGCGTCACCGTTCAGGACGCTGACATCGCCCGTCCGCTCGAAGACCACGGCCCGCACCTGTGTGAAGTCCAGCACATTCGCTTCGCGCAGCTTGCCGATCAGGTCGCCGACCGTCATGCCAGCGCCGCGCAGATTGTTGTGCAGGATTTCTCCGTCCCGCATGATCAGCAGGGGTGCGTTGTCAGTGACCGCGGTCACGCCGCCGATCCGCGCCCGCAATTGCGCGACAGCGCTTTGCACGACGAAAAGAGTCGTCAGCACCAGTGCGCCATGCCAGAACGGCCTGTCCGTCGAGAGGGATGTCGATGCAAGGACAGAGCCGATGGCGACGGTCACTGCAAAATCAAACCCCGACATCTTGGCGAAAGACCGCAACCCGAAGACGCGCGCCAACGCGACCACAAGCGCAATTGCCGCGACGGTGCGCAGCGCGATTTCAAAGCCCGTTCCGATCATTCCAGTCCTCCGGTTCAGCTAGGGGGCAACAGCCACCGCGCGTGATCGTTCCCCTCCTGCCGCGCGATCGCCTACTCGCCGCGCCGGATCGCCTCGATCAGGCGGGCGCGGGCGGGGGGCATGGTTGCGGCCGTCAGGGACCGCAGCAATTTATGTTCGATGAAATATCCCGTTGTACCAAGCGCTGTCACGATGTCGGTGGCACCCGCGTCACCCTTGCCCGCCAGCACCGGTGGCAAGGGCAGCAATCTGTCCGCCCAGTCCCCCGCCGCCTCGCGGCTGACAGCGCGGCCAGACCGGGGCGAGACGAAGGCCAGGTCCTCGTTCACGCCGCGCACAGCACAGGCGCTCAGATCCAGCGCGAAGCCAAGGTCCGCGAGCAGTGCCTGTTCCCATCGCAGGTAGGCCAGCGGCCAGACCTCGCCCTGCCCCAGCAGATCAAGAAGCTGAACTGTCCGGTCATACAGCGCAACATGCGCCTCGCGTTCCGGCAGAACGACACAGAGCAGGCCGCAAACCGCATTCAATCCCGCCAGCGCCAGACGGTCGCCCATCGCATTGACGGCGCGGCTGCGCAGCGGCTCGACGGTAAAGACCCCCAGATGATCGTCGAGCCGTGCTTTCCACGTCACGGCAACCTGCGCGCCCGGTTGCAGCGACGGTGCGATCCTCCGACTGACCCCGCCCCGCACGACGCCCGCGTGACGACCATGCGTGACGGTAAAGACCTCGACGATGGCAGAAGTCTCGCCGTGTGGCCGCACCCGCAAGACCGCGCCTTCATCAGCCCATGTGATCATCGCGTCGGACCCACCTGCTTCATCTGGCCAGATAAACTCCCGCCGGAGGCTGCGACTGTCGCAGACAGGCGCACGTCATTCCAGTCCC
Source organism: Loktanella sp. DJP18 (assembly GCF_049310965.1). NCBI lineage: Bacteria > Pseudomonadati > Pseudomonadota > Alphaproteobacteria > Rhodobacterales > Roseobacteraceae > Loktanella > Loktanella sp. DJP18. The sequence goes on from NZ_JBMERN010000046.1 coordinate 7,694, forward strand.
GGCTGATCCAGCAGATGCCGTCCCTGACGGTCCTCGACTTCGATCACCCAGAGGTCCGCGTCGAACCCGCGCTGCTTCGCGACAGAGGCGTCGACGTCCCGTTCCTCCCCTTCCGCCAGCGTGACCCAGACCCGTGCGCCCGTCATCAGGTCGAAGGATCGAGTCAAGGCCACGGCCTTTCCGTCCAGCGTGTTGAGTTTTACCAGCACGGCACCGGCTGTCGCATCGCCGCGGGCCACGACAAAGGCAGGAATGTCCATCACCCGCAGACGTGCCAGATAGGCGCTGACCCAGATGTCGGCCGTCAACCGCGGTTCAGGCATCGCCGTCGCGGAAATCGAGACCCATCTCGTCGTAGCGTTCCTTGTCCTCGAGCCAGTTTGCCCGGACCTTCACCTGCAGGAACAGATGCACCTTGCGGCCCAGAAGTTCCTCCATCTCGGCCCGCGCGGCCTGCCCTACGGCCTTGATCGTCTCGCCCTTGTTGCCCAAGACGATGCCCTTGTGACCGTCCCGAATTACGTAGATCAACTGGTCGATCCGGGCAGACCCGTCCGGGCGTTCCTCCCAGTTCTCGGTCTCGACCGTCAGTTGATACGGCAATTCCTGATGCAGGCGCAGCGTCAGCTTCTCGCGCGTCATCTCTGCCGCGATCTGGCGCAGGGGGCTGTCGGAAATCTCGTCGTCGGGATACAACCAAGGACCTTCGGGCACGGCTCCTGCCAGCCAATGCTTCAGCGTGTCGCAGCCGTGACCGCGTTCGGCGCTGATCATGAAGGTTTCCGAAAAGGGATAGGTCTCGTTCATCTGTTGCGACAATTGCAGCAGCGCCTCGGACTTCACCCGGTCGATCTTGTTGATCGCAAGCGCGACACGGGCCTTGCCTACCCGCTCGCCCAGCACTTCGAGGATCGCCTTGACACCTGCGGTCACGCCGCGCTGTGCCTCGATCAGCAGGACCACGACATCGGCGTCCCCTGCCCCCCCCCAGGCGGCTGCGACCATCGCCCGGTCAAGTCTGCGCTGCGGCTTGAACAGGCCCGGCGTGTCGACAAAGACCAGTTGGCTGTCACCGTCCTGTGCCACGCCACGAATGCGGGCGCGGGTCGTCTGGACCTTGTGGGTCACGATGCTGACCTTGGCGCCGACCATGCGGTTCAGCAGGGTCGACTTTCCGGCGTTCGGTTCCCCGATCAGCGCTACAAAGCCTGCGCGTCTGTTCTCCGTCATGGTCCGACCCTTTCGAGCAGCGCCTGCGCCGCCGCCTGTTCCGCCTGCCGTTTGGCCCCGGCGGTCGCCTCTGCAAATTCACCCGTCTCAAGCGTCACGCGAATGGTGAAGACCGGTTGATGATCCGGCCCTGTCCGCGCGATTTCCGTATAGGCGGGCGGTGGCGCGCCGCGCGCCTGCGCCCATTCCTGCAAGGCCGTCTTGGCGTCGCGCGCGTCCGTGGCGACAGTGCCGACCCGCGGCTGCCAGTGCTGCAGGATCACGCGCCGCGCCGCATCGAAGCCCGCGTCGTAATAGACGGCAGCGATCACCGCCTCCATCGCATCGGCCAGAAGCGCCTCCTTGCGACGCCCACCCGACTGCATTTCGGACCGGCCCAGTTTCAGCACCTCGCCCAGGCCGACCTCGCGCGCGACATCGGCGCAGGTCTCGCGCCGCACGAGCGCGTTGTAGCGGGGGGCGAGCAGACCTTCGGCGGCTCCGGGATCGGCCTGCAGCAGGGCCTCGGCAATCACGAGGCCGAGCACGCGGTCGCCCAGGAACTCCAGCCGCTGGTTGTCGTCGCGGTGGACGCTTGACATGCTGGAGTGGGTGACGGCCCGGATCAGCAGGGCCGGATCGGCGAACCTGTGTCCTAGCCGCCCGGCAAAATCGTCGAGTTGTGCGGAAAGCTTCATGTAACCACCTTCAAGATCCGCTCCCACCGCCAAGACCAGACCGCCAAGAGCGATCGACCCGCACTGGACAGAATAACCAGACTGACGCGCCCGACAAGGTTGTCGCGCGGCACGAACCCCGGCCCGCCCACGGCACGGGCAAGGCGGCTGTCGCTGGCGTTGTCGCGGTTGTCGCCCATGACGAAGTAATGATCCGCCGGAACGGTAAAGACACCGGTGTTGTCCATGCTGCGGTTGCCGACGTTCAGCGTCGGGTGGCTGGTGCCGTCAGGCAGCGTTTCGCGTGCGCGCCACTTCTCGCAAGCGGCACCGAAGCCGACGACACCATTGGCACACAGCGGATAGACCCGCGCCGGGCCGCGCGGCCCATAAGGTTCGGAGAACACACCATCGTCCACGACCCCGACCGGACTGTCGTCGATGAACAGTTGCCCGTCGCGCATCTGCACGCGGTCGCCGGGGGCTCCGATCAGGCGCATGACATGGTCCTGCCCGGTGACGGGGTGCCGAAAGACGACGACGTCGCCCCGCGCATAGGTGCGCGCGGCAGTGTTGACAGCGATCAGATCACCCGGTTGCAGCGTGGGACTCATCGCCTCCGACACGATGGTGAACGGGGCCCAGATCGCGCGACCCGCAATCAAAACCGAAACGACGCAGGCCATGGCCCAACCGATCGTCCGCAACCCGCCGTCGGGGTGCCGGGCCGCCGGGCGGCCCTGCTTCAGGCACAGGATCAGCGCCAGAATGACGCCTACGACCGGGATCGCCAGCAACCAGCCCCACCAGCCGGACCAGCCCAGGTCGTTCAACCGTCGCAGGCCATGCCCGACGACCGGCACGAACAACAGCGCCACGCCAAGGATTGCGGCAACCGCAACCGCCCCGGGCATATCGGAGCGCATCTGACTGAGTTCGAACGTGAGGCCGCAGACCGCGAAGGCCAACCAGACCAACGCAAAGGCAGTCCGTTTCGAACGACCGAACCAGTCGAATCCGTCGACCCAAAGCCTGATCGGGTTGAACCTGTCGAAACCTTTGGCGGCGCTGCTCATTCGATCTTTTTGAAGAACCGGTCAGCCCGCCATGTCCAGAACGCCAGCATCGACCGTCCTGCCGACGAAAAGATGACGCGGTCCGCGCGACCGACGATATCCTCGCGCGGCACGAAGCCGACGCCGTTCTGTGACTGCGGCACGCGGCTGTCCGTCGAATTATCCCGGTTATCGCCCATGAAGAAGAAATGGTCCGCCGGCACGGTGTAGACGCCCGTGTTGTCCAGCCCGCGATTGCCGATGTTGAGGATGTCATGCGACACGCCCTCGGGCAGGGTTTCGCTGCTGCGTTCCTTGATGCAGTCGGCACCGGGGGCAACCGGCGCATTCGCGCAGGCGGGCAGCGACTGCTCCGGTCCCTGCGGCGCGTTCACCTCTGTAAAGACGCCGTTGTCCTGCACCGCAACGGGCGCGTCGTTGATGTAGAGTTGACCTTCCCTCATCTGGATTCGGTCGCCCGGCAGACCGATCAGACGCTTGATGAAATCGCGGCCCGTGACAGGGTGGCGAAAGACGACGACGTCGCCGCGCTCTGGGTCGGAGCCGAACAGACGGTCGGTCTTACCCTTGAATACACCGCAGAAATCGTCTGCCCCGATGTCGACGTTCAACGCAGGAATCAGGATTGAGGGGCAAGAGGCGTAGGAGTATCCGTAGGCCATCTTGTTTACGAAAAGGAAATCGCCGATCAGCAGCGTGTCTTTCATCGAGCCCGATGGAATCCAGAACGGCTGGAACAGGATCGTACGAAAGGCCCCCGCGATCAACAGCGCATAGACCACCGTCTTGACGGTCTCGACCACGCCGCCCATCACGCCCGTCTGTTCGGCCATCACATCATTCCCGTTCCCAGCATTGTTCGGCTACATGATCGCACCCATCCGCCCTGTCAAGGCAGACCGCCCGCCCGCGCTGGACCGTGATTTTCTGCAAAGAAATAGAGGCCCTTAAAGCGGTCGCGCCTCGATCAGCACAAAGGCCTGCGCCCAGGGGTGATCGTCGGTCAGGGTCACGTGGATGATCGCCTGATGCCCCGGCGGGGTCATCGCGTCCAGCCGCTCCTTCGCCCAGCCGGTGACTTCCATCACGGGCTGGCCGGTGTGCAGATTGCTAACGGCCATGTCCTTCCAGGCGATCCCCATGCGCAGGCCTGTGCCCAGCGCCTTGGAACACGCCTCTTTTGCGGCCCAACGCTTGGCGTAGGTCCCGGGCGTGTCGGCGCGGCGTTCCGCCTTGGCCTGTTCGACGGAGGTAAAGACGCGGTTGCGAAATCGGTCGCCGAAACGCTCAAGGGTCCGCGCGATCCTGTCGATGTTCGCCAGATCGGTGCCGATGCCAAGGATCATGGATGGGCCGGCATCATGCGCTGTCCACGTCCGCCACCAGCAGATCGTCGCACAGCGCGATGAGCCGAGCGCCAAGTGCCCTGTGGCGCGGGTCGTCAGCATAGGCCGCCAAAGCCAGGGCATCACGGAAACGACCGACGAACCCATAGGCATAGGCAGGTGACCGGCCTTCGTAGTCGCGGTTCATGCCGTGGCGGAAATCGTCGAATCCCTCGATCTGACCGACAAGACCCGCCAGCCCCGCCATCACCGCGATCAGCGCATCGGGGTCGTGATCGGGCTTCAAGTGCAACAAGACGATGTGGTCGATCATGTGGCTGCCCCCGGTGCGTAGATATGTGCGATGCGATGCTCTTCGACGCCGCCCTGCCAGGCGAAGGCTCCGTTGCAGGCGCGGTGAAAATCGGTGATGCGCAACTGCGGAAACCGAAAGAAGGCGTCGTCCACGTATTCCTGCTGCGCCCCAAAGACCACGCGATCGATCCCGGCCCAGCGCATGGCGCCCAGACACATCTCGCAGGGCTGGCACGACGCGAGCAGCGTGCAGCCCGACAGGTCGCGGGTGCCAAGAATATCCGCCACCCGCGCCATCGCCACAACCTCCGCATGACGCGAGACGTCATTGGTGGCGCCGACCTCGTTGCGGGCCTGCACGAGGATGGTGCCGTCCTTGACGATGGCGGCGGTAAAGACGATGTCCTTGCCGTCAGCGTGAAGGTCTAGCGCATGATCCGCGACCCGGCGCATCGCCTCGGCTTCAATAGCGGTCAGTTTCATGACCGCGCCGCATCCATGCAGCGGCGCATTTCCGCAATGGCCCCCGGCAGGCCGCGAAAGATCGCTTCTCCGATCAGGAAATGGCCGATGTTCAACTCCCGCACCTCGCGCAGGGCCACGATGGGCCCGACGCTGTCGTAGGTCAGGCCGTGGCCGACGTGAATTTCGAGCCCAAGGGAATGGCCGAAGGCGGCGGCCTCTGTCAGCCGCGTCAGCTCGCGGTCGCGGTCGTCCCAGCGGCCTTCGGCCCAGGCGTCCGCATAGGCCCCGGCGTGCAGTTCGACCACCGGTGCCCCGATGCGGTGCGCGGCTTCCACCTGATCGCGGTCGGCGGCGATGAACAGCGACACGCGGCAGCCGGCCTCGCGTAGCGGCGTGATGTAGTCGCCCAGCACATGGGCCTGTCGCGCGACCTCCAACCCGCCTTCCGTGGTGCGCTCCGCGCGCTTTTCCGGGACCAGGCAGACAGCATGCGGACGGGTATCCAGTGCGATGCGCTGCATCTCGGCTGTCGCGGCCATCTCGAAATTCAGCGGCACGGTCAGCCGCGCCTTCAGGGCGGCCATGTCCGCGTCGCGGATGTGGCGGCGGTCTTCGCGCAGGTGGGCGGTGATGCCGTCGGCCCCGGCCTCTTGCGCCATCAACGCGGCGCGCAGCGGATCGGGATTGTCGCCGCCGCGCGCGTTTCGCACGGTCGCCACATGATCGATATTCACACCCAGCCGCAGTTTCTCAGTCATGCCCGTCACTTTCGTTGATACGCCGCACCCTAGCCTGCCGCCGGGCCGTTGCCATCCCCGGATTTCGGGGACGACAGCGCCATCAGCTTGTTGCGCAGGATGTTGCGGCGTCGTTTCTGATAGGCCTGCAGGACCGGCACCGACAGATAGTACGCGATCGTTGCAGCGATGATGCCCGGCAGGATGCCGCCGATCATGTAGGGATAGAAGATGTCGAAATAGAAGATGGAAAGCCCATGCCAGTCCATGCGTTCAGGCGTGAAGATCGCGATGACGTTGTGCCAGAGATCGGCCCCGGCGTCCGCGAATTTTTCGCCGAGCGAAGTGGTCGGGCCTTTCGGCTCGCTGCCCAGCAGCCAGTGCCCGGTTTTGAGAGACACCGCCGCAATCGGGAGATAGGTCAGCGGATTGCCGAAGAAGGTCGCCATGAGGGCGGCCAGAAAATTGCCGCGCATCAGCTTGGCGATGATCGCGGCCACGATGAAGTGCAGGCCGTAGAACGGCGTGAATGTGGTGAAGACACCCGCCCAGATGCCGCGACCGATCTTTTCAGGCGTGTCCGGCAGGCGGCGCACGCGGTGTTTGACGTAGGAAAACGCGCGGCGCCAACCGCCTACCGGGTAGACGGCAGAGGTCACGACCTTCCACGCTGGCCGCTTGTCCCTGCGCTTGAACACCCGTGTCGTCCTTCCTCGGGCCTTAGCCCGCGTCATGCACCCCGGACTGGCCGGGATCGCGATACCGGCGAATACCGGAGACATTGCTGTCCGCTTCGACCGCCGTCATGACCCGGTGCAAATGCTCTGCGTCGCTCAGGTCGATATCGATCAGCAGGCGATAGTAGTCCGGCTTGCGGTCGATGAATTGCAGGTCAGAGATATTGGCCTTCTGCTCGCCGATCAACGTGCAAATCCGCCCAAGCACGCCGGCGTCATTGGTGATCGAAATGTCAAAGGTCACGGCATTGACCGCCCGGTGCTGCCCCTCTTCCCAACGCAGATCGACCCAGCGTTCCGGCTGATCCTCGAAGTCGACAAGGGCACCGCAATCGATGGCGTGGACGACCACGCCTTGACCACGATAGGTGATGCCAACGATGCGCTCGCCCGGCACTGGCTGGCAGCAGCGGGCGCGGCGGTGCGACTGGTCTGCGGCCAGACCCACGACGGCGCGTTGCGCGTCGATCTCGTCGCCCTGCCCCTGTGCGAGGTCGGGATAGATCGCGCGCACGATGTCCCGGGCGCTGATGTCGGCGCTGCCCAGGGTTGCCAACATGTCGTCGACGCTGTCGATGGCCAGCGCCTTGGCTGCGGTGCGCAAGGCCTTTTCCGTCAGCTTCTTGCCGATATTCTCGAAAGCGACCCGCGCCAGTTCGCGACCCAGCAGGATGAACCGGTCGCGGTCCGCCTCGCGCAGACTGCGCCTGATCGCCGTCTTGGCGCGCCCGGTCGTGGCGATGTCCACCCAGGTCGCCTGCGGCCTCTGCCCCTCGGCGGTGATGACCTCGACGCTTTGCCCATTCTTCAGCCGGGTCCACAGCGGCACGCGTATGCCGTCCACCTTGGCCCCGACGCAGGCCATGCCGATGCGAGTATGGATGGCAAAGGCAAAGTCGATGGGCGTCGCACCGCGCGGCAGCTTGATGACGTCGCCCTTGGGGGTAAAACAGAACACCTGATCGGTGAACATTTCGAGCTTCACGGCCTCGAGGAAATCGTCGTGGTCCTGATCCTCGTCCAGACGCTCTGTCAACTTGGAGATCCAGTGCACCGGATCGACGGCAAAGCGATTCTCGACCCGTTCGCCGTTGCGATAGGACCAATGGGCCGCCACGCCGGTTTCCGCGACCTCGTGCATCTCGCGCGTGCGGATCTGAACCTCGACCCGCTTGCCGTCGCGGCCGGAAACCGTCGTATGGATCGACCGGTAGCCGTTCGTCTTGGGCTGGCTGATGTAGTCCTTGAATCGGCCCGGCACGGCGCGCCAACGCTGATGGATCGCGCCAAGGACACGGTAGCAGTCGGCCTCGGTCGCGGTGATGATGCGGAACCCGTAGATGTCGGACAGACGGCTGAAACCCATGTCCTTTTCCTGCATCTTGCGCCAGATCGAATAGGGCTTCTTGGCGCGGCCCATGACCTCGGCCTGGATGCCGGCCTTATCCAGTTCGACACGCATGTCGGCGGTGATGCGCGGCACCACGTCGCCCGCCTCGCGCTGCAGCGTGATGAAACGGCGGATGATGCTGTTGCGGCCTTCGGGGTTGAGAACGCGGAACGCGAGATCCTCGAGTTCCTCGCGCATCCACTGCATGCCCATGCGCCCCGCCAGCGGCGCAAAGATATCCATCGTCTCGCGCGCCTTCTGAGCCTGCTTTTCAGGCTTCATCGACTTGATCGTTCGCATGTTGTGCAGACGGTCAGCGAGCTTGACCAGCGTGACCCGCAGGTCCTTGCTGGTCGCCATGAAGAGCTTGCGAAAGTTCTCGGCCTCTTTCGTCTCGCGGCTGGTCAGCTGAAGGTTCGTCAGTTTGGTGACGCCGTCCACCAGTTCCGCGATCTCTCGGCCAAAGCGGTCGGTGACGATCCTGAAGGACGCGGGCGTATCCTCGATCGTGTCGTGCAGCAGGGCGGTGATGACGGTGGCGTCGTCCATCTGCATGTCGGCCAGAATATGGGCCACGGCGATGGGATGGGTGAAATAGGGTTCACCGGAATGGCGGAATTGTCCCTCGTGCATCTCTTCGCCAAAGGCGAAGGCGTCGCGCAACAGCGCCTCGTTCGAGCGGGGATTGTAAGTGCGGACCAGCGCGATCAGATCATCTGCAGTCGTCATGCTGGTCCGGCACTTCTTTCTCTTGGCCGGGTGCGGCCCTTAACGCTGGCCCTGTGCTTCCATCAGGGCGCGCAGCAGCTTCTCTTCGCTCATGTCGTCCTCGACCGGCTTGTCGGCCTCGGCACCCATCAGCAAAGCCATCGAATCGTCTTCCGGCTCATCGACCTCGATCTGGGTCTGGTTGGCTTCGATCATGCGCTCGCGCAGATCGTCGGCCTGCTGTGTTTCCTCTGCGATCTCGCGCAGGGACACGACCGGGTTCTTGTCGTTGTCACGGGCGACGGTCACGGGCGACCCTGCGGTGATTTCGCGGGCGCGGTGGGCGGCGAGCATGACAAGCTCGAACCGGTTCGGGACCTTGTCGACACAGTCTTCGACGGTAACGCGGGCCATCGGCACACTCCAATTCTGTCCAGGCGGGGATGCAAGCCCTGCGTCTAGCGCGATCGCTGGGCAATGACAAGCAGGTATCGCAGCCTGTCAAGACCCTATTGCATTGCCAACGGACGGATCGCTGCAACATCGTCAGCAGGAAGGGCATCGCGCATCTGCAAGACGCTTTGGCCGGTGACCGGATGCACCCAGTCGGGCGCAATCTGCGCCAAGGGAACAAGCACGAATGCGCGATCCTGAAGACGCGGGTGCGGTAGAATCAGGCGGTCCGGCATTGCCTGTCGCTGAATGTCGGGGGCCATGTTGCGCCACCGCGTCTGGGTGCGTTCATTTGGCGCAATTTGCGTCCCAAGCGCCAAAAGGTCGAGATCAAGCGTCCGTGACCCCCAGCGCACGGTGCGGGTCCTCTGGGCCTCTAATTCTATTTCGTGTAGTATTGCCAGCAAATCGGTTGCCGACAGGGTCGTGTGCATCGCTATGGCCGCATTGACAAAATCTGGGCCAATCCCGGCCGGGTAGGCCGGTGTCGCAAACAGCGCCGACATCAACTCATCCCCGCCGCCAACCCTTTCGACAAGGCGCGACCTGCCTTTTAGTATAAAGGACGTTGCGGCAAATCGACCCTTCGGCGTATTACTGCCCAAGGAAACAAGCGCAATCTTGCCGAAGTTGCCCATCGGTCCGCCTTGCATGGTTTCGTGAGCGGGACCATACAGCCTCAATCGCTCAGGCCAAGCCACGCCAGGCCGCTCGGATCAACTCTATCGAAGCGCCGACGAACATCGTCGGAAAAGGATTACTCATGTTTTACCGTGACGAGCGCCTCGCGCTCTTCATTGACGGTGCGAACCTTTACGCGGCTGCCAAGTCGCTTGGGTTTGATATCGACTACAAGCTGCTGCGGCAGGAGTTCATGCGGCGTGGCAAACTGCTGCGTGCCATCTATTATACCGCGCTGCTTGAGAACGAAGAGTATTCTCCGATCCGCCCGCTTGTGGACTGGCTGCATTACAATGGTTTCGCGATGGTGACGAAACCCGCCAAGGAATACACGGACTCGATGGGCCGCCGGAAGGTCAAGGGCAACATGGACATCGAACTGACGGTCGATGCGATGGAACTCGCCCCTTTCGTCGATCACATCGTCCTGTTCTCCGGCGATGGCGACTTTCGTCCACTTGTCGAGGCGTTGCAGCGCAAGGGTGTCCGCGTATCGGTGGTGTCCACCATTCGCAGCCAGCCGCCGATGATCTCCGACGACCTGCGCCGCCAGTGCGACAACTTCATCGAGCTGGACGAATTGCGGGACGTCGTCGGCCGGCCGCCGCGCGAGACCGTCGATCGGACCGACGACGCCGAATAGGCCGATGCCCTCACCGACTGGACGACAGGTCTAGGGGGCATTACCTATGGGGTGACTAGGCCGGAGACCGCGATGACCAAGCCCCCGCTGACCCTTTACCTTGCCGCGCCACGGGGATTCTGTGCCGGTGTGGACAGGGCGATCAAGATCGTCGAGATGGCCCTTGATAAATGGGGGCCACCAGTCTTCGTGCGACACGAGATCGTGCACAACAAGTTCGTGGTGGATGGTCTGCGCGACAAGGGTGCCGTCTTCGTCGAAACGCTGGACGACTGTCCTGACGACCGCCCGGTCATCTTTTCGGCGCATGGTGTGCCAAAGGCGGTGCCCGCCGCCGCCGCGCGGCGCGAGATGATCTTCGTCGACGCCACCTGTCCGCTGGTCAGCAAAGTCCATATAGAGGCACAGCGCCATGCCGACAATGGCCTTCAGATGGTGATGATCGGTCACGCCGGCCACCCGGAAACCATCGGCACGATGGGCCAGTTGCCGGAGGGCGAGGTGCTGCTGGTCGAAACGGTCGCGGACGTCGCGCAGGTCGCCCCGCGTGATCCCGAACGCCTCGCCTTCGTGACGCAGACGACCCTGTCCGTCGACGACACCATCGACATCGTCGCCGCGCTCAAGACTCGGTTTCCCGCGATCATCGGCCCCCACAAGGAAGACATCTGCTACGCCACCACCAACCGCCAGGAGGCGGTCAAGGTAATGGCACCGAAATGCGATGCGATGCTGGTCGTCGGCGCCCCCAATTCAAGCAATTCCAGGCGGTTGGTCGAGGTCGGCGCCAAAGCCGGCTGCGCCTACAGCCAGCTTGTCCAACGAGCGGGCGACATCGACTGGCGGGCGCTGGACGGGATCGGTTCCATCGGCATCACGGCCGGCGCATCTGCCCCCGAAGTCCTGATCAACGAGGTGATCGACGCCTTTCGCGTCCGCTATGCCGTCACCGTGGAACTGGTCGAGACTGCCGTCGAGAACGTCGAATTCAAGGTGCCGCGCGTCCTGCGCGAACCCGCCTGACGCCGTCGCCAGAAAGGCTGCGATGGCTGATGCGCCAACTGTGCTGGCATGATCGCAGCGGACGATGGCACCAGCGCAGGCAGTCTGACACAGTGCGCCCGACCAACGAAAGATTGCCCATGTTCAGCCCCGTCCCTCGCGCACCTCTCCTGCTGGGCCTTGCCGGCCTCTGGCCCTTCTACTGGGGCTTTGCCACCCTTCTGATCCCCGATCTCGGCACTTGGGCTCTTCTGACGCTGGGCGGACGCTTTACTGCGCCGTTCGTGCAACTGTCCTACGGCACGGTCATCCTGTCCTTCATGTCCGGTGTCCTGTGGGGCTTCGCCACGCGCGACCCAGGGTGGAGCGGTTATGCCTTCTCGGTCATCCCCGCCCTCTGGGCCTTCTTCATGGTCGGCGGCGGGCCCGTCTCGGCTGCGCTGAACCTGTGCATCGGCTTTATCGGCCTGTTGCTGCTCGACCTGCACTTCTGGCAACGCCAGGCCGCACCTGCCTGGTGGATGTCGCTGCGGGCACTGCTGACCGGTCTTGTGGTCCTTTCGCTCTTGCCGCTGGCCTTCGCGTGACCGTTGTCCGCGCCAGTGCCGTCTACGACCGGCCCTGCGCGGGTTTCCATGCCGACAGGGGTGGACAAGGGCCTTACGGGCACCGATGACCCCATCATCGTGATCCAAGCCCGAAAAGTCGCAGATGCTTGACCTTTACGCGTACACCGATGGTGCCTGTTCGGGAAATCCCGGTCCGGGCGGCTGGGGTTGCCTGATGATCGCCCGCGACGGCGACACGATCGTCAAGCAGAAGGACCTGAGCGGTGGAGCCGCTGACACGACGAACAACCAGATGGAACTGCTCGCAGCGATCTCTGCCTTGGAAAGCCTGACCAAGCCCAGCAAGATCACGATCGTGACCGACAGCGCCTACGTCAAGGACGGTATCACCAGCTGGATTCACGGCTGGAAGAAGCGCGGATGGAAGACCGCTGCAAACAAGCCAGTCAAGAACGAGGCGTTGTGGAAACGCCTCGACGCCGCCACGCAGTCGCACGACGTGCACTGGCAATGGGTCAAAGGCCACGCAGGCCATCCCGAAAATGAACGCGCCGACGAACTTGCCCGCGCCGGCATGGCCCCGTTCAAGCGGTGACGACCCTTCATCTGGCCCGTTAAACTCCCGCCGGAGGCACCTCGCATGTCCCTTCTCGCCGCCCTCGATCACGCCGCCGTCTTCGTCTTTGCCCTGACCGGTGCCCTCGTTGCAAGCCGCGCACAACTCGATCTGATTGGCTTCGTCTTCCTTGCTGCCCTGACGGCGGTCGGTGGCGGCACGCTGCGTGACGTCATCCTCAATCGCGATGTCGTCTTCTGGGTCGCCAACCCGGCCTTCATCGGCGTCGCTGCCGTCGCCGCCGTCATCGTGTTCTTCACGGCCCACCTGCTGGAAAGCCGCTATCGCGGCATCGTCTGGCTGGACGCATTGGCACTGGCCGTGGCGGTGCCATTCGGCGTCGGCGTGGCGCTCGCGATGGACATGCCGTGGTCGATCGTCGTCATCATGGGGATCACCACCGGTTGCTTCGGTGGTCTGATGCGCGACGTGGTCTGCAACGAGGTGCCGCTGGTCCTGAAACAGGGCGAGCTTTACGTCACCTGCGCACTTGTCGGCGCGCTGGCGACGGTTGCGATGCTCGCCCTCGGCGCGCCTGTTCCCATCGCGCTGTTGTGCTGTGCAGCCGCCACGCTGGCCTTGCGTTGCGGCAGCATCGCACTGGGTTGGCGGCTGCCGGTCTACAAAAGCCGCCCGCCGCGCCGGTAGGATCGCCGGGGATGGTGGGCGGGGCGTCGTGGGCGGCGTCAGCCGCAACCACGCGCGCCGTCCATCAGACCCGCAGGAAGATCTTGCCGATGTGATCGCCCGCTTCCATCCGCGCATGGGCCTGTGCGGCATCCGCCAGCGCGAATTCCTGGTCCATCACCGGCCCGACACGCCGCGCCGCCAGCAGCGGCCAGACATGCGCACGCAACTGATCCGCGATTCGCGCCTTCGCCAGATCGCTTTGCGGGCGCAGCGTGCTGCCGGTCAGCGTCAGCCGCCGGGTCATCATCTGGACCATGTTCAGCTCGGCCTTTATGCCTTGCAGAAACGCGATCTGGACCAGCCGCCCGTCGTCGGCGAGCGCATTGATGTTGCGCTGCATGTAGCTGCCCCCCACCATGTCGAGGATCAGGTCGGCCCCACCCTCACCCTTCACCACCTCCACGAAATCCTCGGCCTTGTAGTCGATCGCGATCTCGGCCCCCAGATCGCGACACACCGCCAGCTTGTCCTGCGACCCCGCGGTCGTGAACACGCGCGCACCCAGCACAGCGCCAAGCTGGATCGCCGTCGTGCCGATCCCGCTCGATCCGCCGTGAACCAGAAACCGCTCTCCTGCCTTCAGGCCGCCCCGCATGAAGACGTTCGACCAGACGGTGAAATAGGTCTCCGGCAGGCAGGCGGCCTGTTTCAAAGTCATCCCGTCCGGCACCGGCAGGCAATGCGCCGCTGGTGTGGCCACGTATTCCGCATAGCCACCGCCCGGCAGCAATGCGCAGACAGCGTCACCGACGGACAGGCCCGCGACATCGGTTCCGACCGCATGGATGGTTCCCGCACATTCCAGCCCCGGCAGGTCGGACGCGCCCTTTGGTGGATCGTAGGCACCGGCCCGTTGCAGCGCGTCCGGGCGATTGACGCCAGCGTAGGCTACCTTGATGACGACCTGATCCGCGGCAGGTTCAGGCATCGGCCGGTCGCAAAGGGTCAGGACCTCGGGCCCACCCGGCCTGCTGATCTCGACCGCCTTCACAGGTCGCCGCCCGTCCGCCACAGGCCGGGCACGTTCGGATCGCGAACGCGCCCCGGTGCCTTGATGGCGCCCAGCAGGCGGTTCAGCGGTCCGGTCAGCGGTGCCAGAAGGCGGTTCCCGTTCACCTGCGCCTTGAATTTCTCGATCTGCATGACCTCACCGATCCGCCGGTCGATGAAGGCATCGGTGTCCCCATGGCCCTCGCTTTGGTCGCCCAGCCAATACAGCACGACCGACGCCCAGACACCTGACAACGTCGCCCGTTTGGTGTACCAGTTCACGTCGTCCGACGTGTCGCCCAGCGCCGTCCAGATCGCATCCGCCGTGCCCCAGATCAGTCGCGCCCCATCCGCGGCCAGATGCGGCAACGCGAACAACGCCGTTCCGCGCCGCACCGCCTCCTTGTCCGCCACCAGGTCAAGCCGCAGCCGCAGCGCCCGCGCGATCTTGTCGCGAAACCGCAGCGCGCTCAGGTCCTCGGTCCTCAGGGCCTGCACCATCGCCCGGTCGCCTTCGCGGTGGAACAGCACCGCCATGTCAACGGCCCCGCGCGGAAACAGGACCCGCGCCTGATCGGCACTGATCCCCGTCTGCGCAATGGCGGCCTGAAAGGTGGCGGGCGACCAGCCGTCGAAGGCGACGTTCGGCAGAGCAGCATCCAACAGCTTGATTTTGTTCGGATCGGTGACAGTCTCGGGCATGATCGCTCCTTCAGCAGGGTCACTGGACAAGATAGGGCAAGGTTGCTATATGCCCACTTCCTGCGAATTTTTGCAAATCCAACTTAGAGAGGTGGTGAAAACCACATGCAGGTTAGTGTTCGTGATAACAACGTCGATCAGGCGTTGCGTGCTCTGAAGAAGAAACTTCAGCGGGAAGGCGTGTTCCGCGAAATGAAGCTCAAGCAGCATTTCGAGAAACCCTCCGTCCGCAAGGCGCGCGAGAAAGCCGAAGCCATCCGCCGTCAGCGCAAGCTGGCGCGCAAGAAGGCCCAACGCGAAGGGCTGCTGTAAGGCAACCCCGCCCCGATAACGACAGAAAGAACCCTCGCACTGGCAACAGGCGGGGGTTTTTTCTTGTTCGATTCCTCAAGGATTTTACCGATCCGTAAGGTTCACCCCGCAAGGTCGCGTTACAGTTGCAAGGACCGACCATGCCGCATCCTCCCAAGGGCCTACACTCTCGCCTCGCCATTGCCGGTCGCGAAAACACGTCCTTCGCCAATGGCTTTACGATGGCGTTCCAGCCGATCTACGACATCGAAACGGGCCACATCTACGCACACGAGGCGCTGGTGCGCAGCCCGGCAGGCGGTGGCGCGGCAGAGGTGATCCGCAATGTGACCCGCCATACGCGATACAGCTTTGACCGCAGGTGCCGGATCAAGGCGATCGCGATGGCGACGGCATTGGGATTGAACACGCGGCTGAGCGTCAACTGCATGCCGAATGCGGTGATGGACCCGGATACCTGCATCCATGCCACGCTGATTGCCGCCGAACACTACGGTTTCGACATCAGCAAATTGATCTTCGAGTTCTCGGAAACAGAGTATCTGCGCGACCCCAGACATCTGCGCGCGATCGTCGCCAGCTACCGCAAGTGCGGATTCATGACCGCCATCGACGATTTCGGTGCTGACCTTTCGGGCCTAGGCGCCTTGTGCGACATGCAGACGGACATCATCAAGCTCGACATGAAACTGGTGCGGGGGATCGAATCCGATGTCGGACACCAGCGGATCGTGCGGTCCATCGTAGGCATGTGCCGCGAGCTGGGCACCGCGGTCATCGTCGAGGGGGTCGAGACCCGTCCCGAATTCGACTTCCTGCGCGGCCTTGGCATCACGCGCTTTCAGGGCTTCTATCTGGGGCAACCCTTGCTGGAAGGCTTGCGCAGCGCCCCGCTGATCCCTTTGCCCGTCGCAGCCTGACCGCGACCGACGTCGTTATCGTCTGCCGCCAGACTACCCGGCAGTCATGCATCAGTCCGGGCAAGGTGTCGGTGCAGGCCAACACCTACCTTTTCGACGGGCCGCACTTGCCATCGCCGATGCGAAAGATCGCGGGCCGCTTGGCCCGGCCCAAAGCGTCTGAACGACGGCCATTGCGCCGACATTTGCACTGAACGCATCGCTGCGAAGTTTTTGGCACCTGACCGGGAACCAAACTCAGATTGCGACGTTAACCATTCATCAAGGCGCTTGTCCCCGTGCCTGACGCGACCGGTCCAATCCAGTGCCTCCCCGACACGAGGATCGACCGGTCGCCCCCCCCTCCCCTCCACCGACTGAAGGCACGCCGCCGGAACCGGTCGGCCCGTCAATCGTTCTCGTCGCAGGAACCGGAGGAGCATCATGTCGAAGTTCAAGGAAGGCTATACCGTCAAGTGGCACTGGGGTAACGGCACAGGGACGGGCAAGATCGTGAAACGCTACACGCGCAAAACGACCCTGACCATCAAGGGTTCAGAGATCACGCGGAAAGCGTCAGACGACGAACCGGCGTTTCGCATTCGCCAGGACGATGGTGACGAGGTCCTGAAATCCGTGACCGAGATCGAGCGAGCCTGATGTCATTCGCACAGATCGCCCGGATCGCCGACCTGATCTACTATCCCGACACGGAGCCCGGGATTCGCCGCAAACGCGCGGGGCGGGGATTCAGCTATGTCGGTGTCGACGGGACCCGGATCGACGACAAGGAAGAACGCCAGCGCATCGCGGCATTGGCGGTCCCGCCGGCCTACGACGATGTATGGATTTCGCCGATCCTGCGAGGTCACTTGCAGGCGACCGGCCTGGATGACCGAAAACGCAAGCAATATCGCTATCATGCCGATTGGACCGATCACCATGCGCAACTGAAGTTTCACAAGCTGGCAGGCTTTGCCGAAACCCTGCCCAAGCTGCGGCGCTGGATCGCCGACCGCCTGCGCGGCCCCATCGGTGACCGCGAAACCGCTGTGGCGGCGACGCTGGCACTGATCGACCGGGCGTCGCTGCGGGTTGGAAACAGCATCTACGCGCTGGAAAACGGCAGCTATGGGGCGACGACCATGCTGCGCGAACACGGTGTGTTCGAGTCCGGGCGAGTCACGCTGAATTTCATCGGCAAGGGGAACGTGCAGATCAGCAAGGATTTTCACGCGCCGCGGTTGGCTGCCGTGCTGGAAGCCTGCCAAGACCTTCCGGGGGCCGAGATCATCTGCTGGCAGGACGATGCCGGCGCGCCGCATCCCGTCCGGTCAGAGCAGATCAACACGGCGCTTCATGACCTGTGTGGTGTCGATGTGACGGCCAAGACGATGCGAACGTGGAACGGGACGTTGTCTGCCTTCAATGCGGCGCGGGGCACGGATGATCTGACGATCAAGGCAATGACAGAGGCGGCCGCCGCCACATTGCACAATACGCCGACCGTGGCGCGCAACAGCTATATCCACCCCGCCGTGATCGAATTGGCAGAGATCGCGCCAAAAGAACGCGGTGCAATGCTGACAAGATTGAACAAGGTCGCCGATGTCCCGGGCCTGCGACACGGAGAGGCCGCATTGGCCGCCCTTTTGCGAGGCGATTGAAGGGTTCACATCAGCGGACGCTGCGGCACGAGGTTGAGTTCCACCTTGGCAAGGTCCGCCAGCTTTTCCTTGTCGTTGATCGTCAGATGTCCGTCCGACCAGTCGGCAAGTTGCTGGTCGCGCAGCTTTGAAAGCGTCTTGTTGGTATGCACCAGCGACAGCCCCATCGCATCCGCAAGATCCTGTTGACGAAACGGCAATGCCATCGACCTGTTCTGCACCAGACCGATCCGCTCTCCCCGCATGAAGGTCCGCAACAGCGCCCAGGACAACGCCTCCATCGCCGTGCGCTGCCCGATGGATGTCAGCGCCTCGCCCAGAAAATGTTCCTCGACCGCGGCAAGCCATGTGATGTCGAAGGCCCGTTCAGGGTAAAACTTGAAGAAATTCCACAATTCAGAACGATTGAAGACGCACAGCGTCATCTTGGACGACGCTTCCACCGAGTGAGCCATTTCGCCCATGACGCCGGCCTGAAGGCCGATGAAGTCGCCGGGAAACACGAAGTTCACGATCTGCCGGCCGCCGTCCAGCGTGGTCTTGTAACGCAACCCCATGCCACGCAGCGCCGTGAAAAGCTGTGGGCTGTTGGACCCTTCGATCAGGACCGGGGTTCCCGCCTCGATGACCAGTTCGCCGACCTTGAACTTCTGCATCGCCTTTTCGTCCTGTTCGGAGAATTTTTTGAACAGGTCATGTCTGCGCAGCGGACACTGGGTGCATTTGGTCTCCATGTTCACTTTCTGGCTTTGGCAGGTCGGCATGTGCCAATCAACCATGCGATAGGCTCAAGGCAGGTGGGCTGGATGAGCCTGTCGTCCGCTGTGAGGGCAGGCCAAGGCAGGCCTGCACCTCCGTTGATCGGTCAGACGTTCAACGTTTCGGTCGACGAAAAGAACATGGCCTGCGCGACAGCCGAGCGCACCTGATCCTCGGTATAGGGTTTGGCGATCAGGAACGCAGGTTCGGGCTTGTTTCCCGTCAGCAGCCGTTCCGGAAAAGCCGTGATGAAGATCACCGGCATGTCGCCGAATTCGCCCAACAGTTCATTCACGGCATCGATCCCGGACGAGTTGTCGGCAAGCTGGATATCCGCAAGGATCATGTCCGGACGCTCTGACCGGCCTAGCGTGATCGCCCCGGAGTGGGTGCGTGCGATTCCCGTGACCTTGTGGCCCATGTCGGACACGAGTGATTCGAGGTCCATCGCGATGATGGCCTCATCCTCGATGATCAGGATGCGACCCGACACGCTGTCGGCCATCTCGCGGTGCGCGATGTCGATCAGATGGACGGCCTCGGACTCATCGATCGACATGATGTCGGCGATTTCGGCGTGGCTGAATTCCTCGATTGTGTGAAGCAGCAAAGCCTCGCGTGTATTGGCGGTCAGCTTGGCCAGATGACGTTGCGCAGCCCCCTCGATTCCCGCGGGCACGTCACCCGGATCGGATGTATCGGTGCTGATCCACATCATGTGCAGCGTCTTGAACAAGGCGGATTTCGCGGAAATCTGCGTATCAAAAATGCTGCGATCTTCCAGAATCGCCTCAAGCGTGGCGGCCGCGTAGGCATCCCCGCTTGATTGTGTACCGGTCAGGGCCCGCGCGTAGCGGCGGAGGTATGGCAGGTAGGTGCCAATCGCCGTCGTGATGTCCTGTTGTGCGGTGCCATTTGACATAATGTTTTTCTTCCTGTCTTACCCTTACGCGGGAACCGAACGCCTTGGCCAACGTTTGGGTTCCTCAAGGCATATATGTTGAATTTAGATAACGGCAGGCGGGCGAATGTCCAACGAAACTCCGAGTGATAGGGCGCGCCAGCAGATCGACGCCAACCTTAAACGTGTTTTCCGGGAACAGGAACAGGCGGATCTGCCTGACCGGTTGAAAGACCTTCTCGCAAGATTGAAGGCATCAGAGCAGCCGGATCAAGGCGAGAAGCCATGATTGCCGATCCACGTGACGAACTTGTCAATCACCTTCCCGCCCTTCGTGCCTTCGCGATTTCGCTGACGCGCAACGGGTCCACAGCTGACGACATGGTGCAGGACACCGTGGTCAAGGCCTGGACGAACATCGAGAAATTCGAACCCGGCACCAACATGCGGGCGTGGCTGTTCACGATCCTGCGGAACACCTTCTATTCCAGTCGTCGCAAGGCCAAGCGCGAGGTCGCCGATGTCGACGGCATCTTTACCGAGAACATGGCCGAGAAACCCGCCCATGACGGTCATCTTCAGATGACGGACTTTCGCACGGCCTTTGCCAAACTGCCCGACGAGCAGCGCGAAACGCTGATTCTGGTCGGTGCGTCCGGCTTTTCTTACGAAGAAGCTGCCGAAATGTGCAACGTTGCCGTAGGCACGATCAAAAGCCGCGCCAACCGCGGCCGAAAGCGGCTGGCAGAACTGATGCACCTCGACGCCGACGGGCCCGTCGAACTGACGGACAAGGTCACGATCGCTGTCGTCGCAAATAATGGCAATTCGGCATTTTGATGACACACGACCGGAACGTCCACGGTGATCGCTGGCCGTTCCTGCATAGTCTGCCTTTCCGCGTCGTGGCATTCCTGTCGCTGGCGCTATTGCCGATCGGTCTTCTTGCGGTTTGGCAAACGCAGAATCTGGATGAGACACTGCGGGCGCGCACCGAACTGTCGTTGGTGGCGCTGACCGAAATTGCGGTCTCTGGCGAACGGCAGACCCTGCAACGCGCGCTTGGCGCGGCGCGCGGACAATCGGTCACTTACAGCATGACGGAAGAGGATCCCGCGGCCTGTAGCGCGGCCTTCAAGGCGTTTCGTGACGCCGACCCGTCCATCAGCTTTGCTGGCTTCTTGCCGGTGGAAGGGCCGATCGTGTGCTCCTCCGAGGACGCGCCGATCACTGTCGCGCCAACGTCTCGACTGCGGCAGATCGCCGGGGCGACGAGCAATAATTTAACCGCGCAAATGCGCCTGGACGATACCGGGCGAAGGGTCGCCGTGCTGACGCAGCCCGTCACACAGGACAACGCGGTCATCGGGCAGATCGTTCTGGCCCTCCCGACGGACCTGATGTCCGCGGCGCGCGACCTCGACAATCAGGCACCACCGATCGCTCTCACCATATTCAATGGCGAAGGACAGGTGATCGTGACCCAGGGACAGGCCATGGAACGCGGCGAAGTCGTGGTCGGTGATGATGTCCTCGATCGCCTCGGGGCCTCTCCCAAGGCTTTCTTCGGTCGAAGCCAGTCGGGCGAGCGTCGCGTCTTCATCGTGCTGACTCTCGTGCCTGGACTGGCCTATGCCATGACCGAATGGGCCACGACCGAAGGATTTCTGGCGACCAACGCGATCGCGCTGCCCTCTGTCTTGTTACCGGCCCTCATGTGGCTGGCCAGCCTTCTTGTCGCCTACTTCGCGGTTCATCGCCTTGTCGTCAGCCCTGTCCAGGACCTGGGCGCACGGATGCGGCGATTTGCGTCGAACAGGTCGCTTCAGCAACCCAAAGGCACCGACATGCTGCCGCAGGAACTGTTCGATCTGGAACAGACCTTCGTGAACATGGCCTACGACCTGATCGATGACGAGGCGCGGATGGAAAACAGCCTGCGTGAAAAGAACGTCCTGCTGAAAGAGGTGCATCACCGGGTGAAGAACAACCTGCAAATGATTTCCTCCATCATCAACATGCAGATCAGGACGTCGTCGTCGTCCGAAAGCCGGCAAGCCCTGCGACGGCTGCAGGACCGTGTCATCGGCCTCGCGACGGTGCACCGCCTGCTCTATCAGTCGAAAGAAGTTGCCCGCGCGGACGCTAGTTCGCTGCTTCAGAATGTCTGCGCCGGCCTGTTCGCCCAGCTCCACGAGCAGCGTCCTGGCGCGACCCACACCCTCGAAGTGGATCGGTTCACGCTTGTTCCCGATCAGGCGGTGCCACTGGCGCTGCTGGCAGGAGAGGTTGGGACCAAGGCAATCCAGCAGATGCCACAGGGTTCAGGCGAAAACGTGTTCCTGCACATCAGCGTGCGGATCGTGTCGCCGGGCATGGCTCAATTCCGCTGTCGTAGCAGTTCGGATCAGCCCGTCACCCCGCAGAATCAGCACAAGGGCGTTGGCTGGCAGTTGATCAGGGCCTTTGCTCTGCAGCTTGGCGGCAAACTGGAACGGCGGCAAGACGAGGGTGTTCACATCATCAGCGTCGAGTTTCCCATCACCACGGCCATTCCTGATGCGATGGACTACTGATCCGCACCATATGACAAGACGGGCACGGTCGTGGTCAAAGCCACCAGCTGTCGGCAAATCGACGTAGCGCAGGGAACCTTCGACACGCAAACTCGTTTCTTCCCCGACGAAGGATGGAATGAA
>NZ_JBMERN010000047.1:0-28677 GCF_049310965.1 Loktanella sp. DJP18
GGCGACTGCGCTTGTCGAGGGGGCCAGCCCCCGTCCCTGCGGGACTCCCCCGACATATTTTTGATCAGAAGAAGCTAAAGGCCCAGACGGGTCAGCGCGGCGTCCAGCGGGGCGGTGTCGTCGAAGGTCAGGCGGACGGGCAGCGTCAGCACCTTGGCGCGGAAGGCAGCGGGAAGACGCACGGCGTCCTTTTCGGTCGTGACCAGTTGCGCGACGCGGGTCTTCGCCTCGAGTGTCAGGCGGGTCATCAGGGCATCGGTCAGCGGCTGATGGTCCTCCAGCGCCTCGGCCCGGATGACGTCGGCCCCCATTGCGCGCAGGGTGGCAAAGAATTTCTGAGGATGGCCGATGCCGGCAAAGGCCAGCAGGCGCAGGCCGGTCCAGGGCATGCCGGTCACCAGAGGGACCAATTCGCCGCGCAGGTCGGGGGTCTGCCATGTCGCCGCGAATGTCGCCTGTGCCGCGGCATCTCCGATCGCCAGCAGCAGGTTTGCGCGACGCAGGCCGGTGGCAACGGGCTCCCGCAGGGGTCCGGCGGGCAGGACACGGCCATTGCCGAAACCGCGCTGCGCGTCCACCACGACGATAGACAGATCCTTGACGACGCTCGGGTTCTGGAAACCGTCATCCAGCAGAATGACGGTCGCGCCGGCCTCCTCTGCCGACTGCACACCCGCCGCGCGGTCCCGTGCAACCCAGGTCGGCGCGAATGAGGACAGCAACAGCGGTTCGTCACCCGTGTCCCGCGCCGCGTGATGTCGTTCATCGACCTGCACGGGTCCGGCCAGACTGCCACCATACCCGCGCGAGACGATGTGCGGTGCCTGTCCGCGCGCGGTCAGCATCTGCGCCAGGGCCATCGCGGTCGGGGTCTTGCCGGTGCCGCCCACATTGATGTTGCCGATGCAGATGATCGGCACGCCGGCGCGGTAGCCGGGTCGTGCCACGCGACGGGCCGTGGCCGCGGCATAGGCCCAGCCCAGCGGAGCCAGCAGACGCGCACGCGGGTCCGGTGCATCGGGCGGCGTGAACCAGAAACCTGGCGCGCCCATACCTAGAGCCCCGCTTCATCAAGGCGGTCGCGGATCAGCGTGACGATCCGGTCCGTCGCCTCTGCCCCGCGCGACGTGACGTCCCAGCCCGCCGTCGCCATCGCGGCCACCCGGTCGGCTGAAAGCAGCGCCTCGACCGCGCGGCCCAATGCGGCCTGCGCGTCGATCTGCATGGTTGCCCCGGCTTTCGCGAGCCTGGCGTAGCGCGCAGCAAAAGGCTCCGTGCGCGGGCCGTGGATCAGGACCGCGCCCAGCGCCGCCGCCTCGAATGGGTCCTGCGCGGCGGATTGTGTCAGCGTGCCACAGGCGAAGGTCACGGTCGCCAGCCGCAACCAGAGCCCCACCTCGTCCGGCGCGTCGACGACATGGACCTGCGCACCCTCTTCCGGTTCGCTGTCGATGGACCGCAGGCTCGCGGGCAGGCCCAGCGTGTTGAATCGTTCAACCAGATCGGCACCCTCGGCCGGACGTGCAGCGATCGCCACCAGCAGCAGCCGATGCGACCGGCGCGCGGCATGCCGTTGGGCGGCGGCGAGCGCCGGGACGTCACCCGGTTCCGTTTGCGTCGCAAGCCAGACCGGGCGGTTGCGCAGCGCTTCCGCAAGGTCGCGCCGATCCGCTTCGATGTGGGTCAGGACGGCGGGCGGGTCTTCGAGGACGCCGATGGCATGCGTGCGCGCTTTTGGCGCGCCTGCGGCGACGAACGCATCCGCAGTTGCCTGTTCGCGCGTGAAGACCGCATGCAGATGTGCCAGCATCGCCCGGCTGCGGGACCGGAACCAAAGGCTGGAGAATCCATTCAGGGTGGTGTCTGCCATGTCGATCACCACAACCGGAATCCCCGCTTCTTGCGCGGTGCCGAGCGTTGTGCCGTCCAGCGTGCCGCCGATCCACAGGATCATCATCGGGTCGATCTGATCCAGATGCGCCCGGATGGCGCGCTTGCCCTCCGGATGTATGCCCGTCGTGGCGGCAAAGACCACGTCTTCGCCCGTCGCCCGCAGCCGCGCATCAAGCGCGGCGACAACCATCGCATCCGCAGGGGTGTTGCAGCGGACCCAGACAACGGCCTCCACCTTCGTGACCCGGCTTACAGGCCGAGTTCTTCGGTTGGCGAGGCCGCTGTCTCCTCGTCCCGGAGGCGGTGAATGTGCGCGATGAAATAACGGGTGTGCGCGTCATCGACGGTGCGCTGCGCGTTCGCCTTCCAAGCGTTGTAGGCACTGGCATAGTCGGGGAACATGCCGACGATGTGGATATCCTCGACGTCCTTGAAGGCATTCTTCGTCGGATCGATCAGTTCGCCACCAAAGACGAGGTGCAGGCGCTGGGTCATGGGAGGAGAGGTCCTTGGGATCAGAGTGCGGTTGCGGCGCAACTTACGCAGGGTGCCGCGCTGTTACAACCGGGGTGCCGGATGCGGCCCTGCCAGCGGTCTCGCCGATTTGCGTGAAGGATCGGTTCAGATCAGTGCGGCGTGCAGGGCCGCGTGAACCGGTCCTGCCGCCAGCACGCCATCGACCTGAGGATGCGGATTATTGAACTGCAACGGCTTGCCTCGCCGGTCGGTCGCGGTGCCAAAGGCTTCCTCGACGATCAGGGCACCTGCGGCGATGTCCCATTCCCACGACGGCCGCAGGGTCAGCATGGCGTCGAAACGTCCCTCTGCCACGAGGCAGAGGCGATAGGCGAGCGAGGAACGGAACCCTTTGGAAAAGGCCGGTGCCGCCCCGCCGATCCAGTGCTGCGGTGCGAGGTTCGGCTTTGTCGTCAGGACATGCGCCTCGGCCAGGGTCGTGATATCCGTGACGCGCAGCGGTTGGCCGTTCAGGGTCGCACCGCCGCCCTGTGTCGCCGCAAAGGTCAGACCGCGCGCAGGCAGAGCCACGACACCGCAAATCACGCGCCCCTGCTCGACCACCGCCAGCGCATGCGCCCAGTCGCGACTGTGGTTGATGAAGGCGCGGGTGCCGTCGATCGGATCGACGATGAACTGCCGCTGCGTCGTCAGCCGCGCCGGATCGTCGGGCGATTCCTCTGACAGCCAGCCATAGGCGGGACGCGCGCCGCGCAGGCGGTCGGTCAGCATGGCGTTCACGGCAAGGTCGGCCTCTGTCACCGGGCCCTGTTCGTCGTCCTTGTCCCAGACCTGCGGATCGGCCTTGAAGTAGCCCAGCGCGATGTCGCCGGCCTCCTGTGCGGCATCCAGCAGCAGCGGCAGGTCAGTCGCCGGCAAGGGTAAGCCCTTCGACCAGAAGCGACGGCACGACGCGCGACAGATGCGGGCGGGCGTCGTTGGCGGCAATCATGCTGCGCCACATGTCGCGCAGGTTGCCGGCGATGGTGCATTCGTTGACGGGATGCGTGATTTCCCCGTTCTGGACCCAGAAACCCGCGGCCCCTCGGGAATAATCACCGGTATTGGGGTTGATCGTGGACCCGATCATCGAGGTGACAAGCAAGCCCGTGCCCATCTGCGCGATCAGGTCGGCGCGGCTGGTGCTGCCTTGGGTCAGCGCGAGGTTCGTGACGCTGGGTGATGGCGGGGCAGAGGTCCCGCGCGACGCATTGGCCGTGGATGGCAGAGCCAGCTTGCGACCCGTCGCAAGGTCCAGCGTCCAGCCGGTCAGCGTGCCGTTGTCAATCAGGGCGCGACGTTGCGTCGGCAGACCTTCGGCATCGAAGACCTTGGATGCGAAAGCGCGGGGCCGGTGCGGGTCTTCGATCAGGCTCATGCCGTCGGGCAGGATCTGTTCGCCCAGCGCGCCACGCAGAAAGGAGGCACCGCGCGCGATGGCGCTGCCGTTGATCGCCTGCACGAGGTGCCCGATCAGCGAGGAGGCGACCCGTTCGTCGAACAGCACCGGATAGGCCCCGGTTCTGGGCCTGCGCGATCCAGCACGTTCGACGGCGCGGGCGGCGGCCGTGCGGCCGATGTCGGCGGGGTCGCGCATGTCGGCTTGAAAGATGCGGGAGTCGTAGTCGTAGTCACGCTCCATCGCGGCACCGGCGCCGCTGATCGCGACGCAGGACAGGCCGATGTCGGACCGGGCGTAGCCGCCGGAAAAGCCGTTCGTCGCGGCCATGTGAATCTGGCGGCGGGAATAGCCGGCACTGGTGTCCGAGACTTGAGAGATGCCGAGGTTCTCCTGCGCCGCCGCCTCTGCCCGCAAGGCGGCATCCTGCAAGGCCGCCGGATCGGGTTCGGGCGAATCGTCGCACAGTTCCAGATGCGCGCTGTCGGTCGACCGGGCCAGCGCGTCCTTGTCGGCGAGGCCGACGGTCGGGTCCTCCGGCGCCTCTCGCGCCATGGCAACGGCACGGTCGGCCATTTCGGCGATGGCGGCCGGGCGGCTGTCCGAGGACGACACGCAGGCCTGCCGCTGTCCCAGCTGGACACGCAGCCCGATGTCCACACCTTCGGAGCGTTCCGCCTTTTCCAGCTGCCCCTGCCGCACGTCGATGGAAATCGACGTCCCCTGCACCGCGATGGCGTCGGCGTCATCCGCCCCAGCGCGGCGAGCAGCGTCGAGGATCTGTTGGGTCAGCGCGGCAAGATCGGTCATCGGGCGGTATCCTTATGCTGACCCCCGAAGTAATCCGGCCCGGCCCCTACCGCAAGGTGAGGGACCGGACCGAGGGGAATCAACGGATACGCTGCCCGTTGGCCAGAACCTGACCGTCCTTTACCTCGATCACCGATTGCAGGGCGTCTTCACCCGTCGGTTTGGCGAACATGCCCAGCATCATGCGCGGCATCATCGCCTGTTCGGCCGGGATCAGTCCCATCTCGATCAGTTTGTCGATCAGCGCGTTGGCCCCCACGATATCGAAGGTGGCACTGCCTTCGGGGCGGGGCATGCCCGGAAACGTCGTCGTGTCGGTATTGTCGAAGGTGAACTCGCCGGTGCCCGACACGTTCAGGCCGACCGCATCGATGGTCAGGTCGTTCAGCGTCAGGCTCTCGATCTCGCCGGGGAAGCCGGGCTGACCCGCCAGCGCTGCGGCCTGTGCGGGGTCCATGACCGCCACGTCAAGCTTTGCGGCGCCCGACACGTCGAGCCTGATGGTCGCAGGATCGTGCGACAAGGCGGACGCGGGATCGAACATCGCCCAGATCTCGTCGTTGACGGTGACGTCGGACAGGCCCAGCAGCAGCCGGAGCGGTGCGGGCGCATCCGTCGGCGCGACGGGAGCCTGCAGCGCGACGTCATAGGACCCGGCGGACAGGCTGAAGGGGAACGGCATCTCGCTGCTGGTCAGCTCTGCCGCGACGTCGGTGACGGAAACCTCATAACCCAGCCCTTCCGGCCCGATGGCATAGGTCATGGTGCCGGGGCCGGTGGTCGATGTGCCGTTCATCGTCGAGGTGCCGTCGACATTGATGATGTAGGCGGATGGCCCGCTCGTGTAGCTGCCCTGCGCCGTGTATTCGCCGCCAAAGATCGCGGCGGGGTCGCTGAAATCCAGATCAGCCGGTGCGCTGCTGCTGCCCGTGCTGGCAATGCCGTCGACCTTGCCCGACAGCATCAGCGATTCATCCTCGGGCGTAGCGATGTCCACCAGAATGTCGGCGGTCCCGACCGTGACGTCATAGGTCGAAGCGTTTGTGTCACCTGTCCGGGTATTGGAATTGCCGCTGACCGTGTTCAGCGTGACCCGCATGTCGCCGGTCACGGGACCTTCGGGCGTCGTCAGACTGTCGATGGCGATGACATATTGATCGGCCGCGACGTCGTAGGTCATGTCCTCGGGAGACCCGCTTGCCGTGATCGCAGTCCCGGTCTGCGCGATGGACAGGGCAATGGCTGTGCCATTCGGCGAACCGATCTCGACCGGGACGCTTTCGGACAGGGTGATGGCGACGGTGCCGTCGTCGGCCCCGGTAAAGACGACCTGCGGGATGGTCATCTTGAATGTATCCCCGTCGCTGTCGCTGGTCAGCGCAAAGTCCGTCACCGTGACGGTGTTACCCTGCTCGTCGACCGCGCCGGTCGTCACCTCGGCACCGCTGGCGTATTGCGTCATGCTGTCCTGCCAGGCAGCCCAGACCTGCTGGGCAGTGACGTCGGCATGGGCAGCCGGGGCAATCATCAGCGCGGTGATGCAGGCACCGGCACGAAGGGGGTGTCGTCTCGTCATGGGTCTGATCCTTGTGCGGCAGTGTCGGGGACGGCACCCTTGCCGTTCCGGTCCAACTGGGGAATTCTGCACCCAACGCTAGAGCGTCCCGCATGGGACGGAAAGGGAGTGCGATGAAAAACTTTGATCTGACGGGCCAGACTGTGTTGATCACCGGGGCAAGCCGCGGAATCGGGGCAGCGGCGGCAAAAGCCTTTGCCGCCGCCGGGGCGAATGTCGCGCTGGTTGCGCGATCGCGTGAAAAGATCGCGGAACTGGCGGGCGAAATTGGCGAAAGGGCGCTTGCCATCCCCTGCGACGTGTCCCGCTACTGGGAAGTCGAGCAGGCGGTGAATGCCGCGATCCAGACCTTTGGCCGCATCGACGTCGTCATCAACAACGCCGGCGTGATCGACCCGATGGGTGCGCTGTCGCAGACCGACCCCGAGGCCTGGGGCAAGACCATCGACATCAACCTCAAGGGCGCGATGCACGGGATGCGCGCGGCGCTTGGTCCGATGATCGGGCAAGGGTCCGGCACGATCATCACCGTGTCGTCGGGGGCGGCGCACAACCCGCTGGAAGGCTGGTCGGCCTACTGCGCCAGCAAGGCGGGGGCCTATATGCTGACGCAGGTGGCCGACCGGGAAAACCGGGGCAAGGGCTTGCGGATCATGGGTCTGTCGCCGGGCACCGTGGCCACCGACATGCAACGCGAGATCAAGCAATCCGGCGTCGGTCCTGTCGCGCAGCTTGACTGGTCGGCGCATATCCCGCCGGAATGGGCGGCACAGGCGCTGGTCTGGATGTGCACGGCAGAGGCGGACGCATGGCTGGGCAAGGATGTGTCCCTGCGCGACACGGACATCCGCCAGCAGGTCGGCGTCGCGTGATCCGCACGCAGCGCGACGGCGATCTTGCGATCATCACGCTGGACAGGCCGGACAAGGCGAACGCCCTGACCGCCGCCATGCTGACCGATCTGGTCGCAGCCGTGCACGACGCGGGCAAGGCCAAGGCGGTTATTCTGACGGGCGCGGGGCGCGTGTTCAGCGCCGGGGCTGACCTTCAGGACGTTGCGGTGCTGAAGACTTCGCCGCTGTGGGAAAACTTGTCGTCGGCCATCGCCGCCTTGCCCGGCCTGACCATCGCGGCCTTGAACGGCACGTTGGCGGGCGGTGCCTGCGGCATGGCGCTGGCCTGCGACCTGCGTGTGGCAGCGCCCGCGGCCAAGGTGTTCTATCCGGTAATGAGGCTGGGCGTCCTGCCGCAACCGTCCGACCCCGCGCGACTGATCGCATTGGCAGGGCTGTCGCGCGCAAGGCTGATCCTGCTGGCCGGTGCGAAACTGACCGCCGCAGAGGCGCTGGCCTGCGGGCTGATCGACCGCATCGCCGACGATCCGGTGGCAGAGGCGCGCATGCTTGCGACCGACGCCCTCGCGGCCGACCTCGACCACATCGGCGCGATCAAGGCGCTGCTGACCTAGCGCTGTCGCCGCAGGCTCTCCAACTCGATCGCCAGACGGGTATGCAGTTCGGTCAGCACCTTCATCTCGGCCTGCCGTCGCACCGGATACAAGGGCGCGGCCTTGTCCTGTTAAGTGCGCCCGCGCCTGCGTCTGGGCACCTTCGACATGAAATCAGGCGGACGCCTTGCCACCCATGCCGCGAAGGCGGCCAGTCGCGGATGATCGCGCAACGCCTGTGGCGTGTTGTAGGTCCGCGCAAGCTCTGCCTCTGACAGGGTCGCGTGGATTTCCTTGTGGCAGATGTGGTGGACCAGCACCGTCGGCCCACCCTTGCCGCCCTTCAGTTTCGGCACCAGATGATGCAGGCTTTGGGGCACACCCTGCGGGATCGGCCGCAGACACAGGGGGCAGATCGGATCGGGCGCGTCGGTCATGGTGCTTGCCGGTTAATGTGGGTCGGTGCAGAACGTGGGGCGCACCCGGGCAAGAGGCAAGACATGACCGGCATCAGCCAGAAGACCGCCGTCGTCGTGGGGGCCGGACCTGCGGGCCTGATGGCGGCCGACGTGCTGTCCGGTGCGGGTGTTGCGGTGACGGTCGTGGACCGGATGCCGTCGGTCGGCCGCAAGTTCCTGATGGCCGGCAAGTCCGGCCTGAACCTGACCAAAATGGAGAACCCCGCCGCCTTTGCCGCCGCTTTCGGCACCACCGCCCCGGCGATGATGCGGGCGCTTGCGGATTTCGGTCCGGCCGAGGTGGTCGACTGGGCCAAAGGGCTGGGACAGGAGGTCTTTACCGGATCGACCGGTCGCGTGTTTCCCGTTGCGATGAAGGCGTCACCGCTGCTGCGCGCCTGGCTGGCGCGATTGGCAGGCCGCGACGTCACGTTTCACACCCGATGGACGTGGGAGGGGTGGCGGGACGATGCCCTTCAATTCGCAACGCCGGAGGGACCGCGGAGCCTTGCGCCGGATATCACGATCCTTGCCTGCGGCGGAGCAAGCTGGGCGCGGCTCGGCTCCGACGGGACTTGGGCGCGACATCTGGATGGCGTGGCACCGTTCAGGCCGGCGAATTGCGGGTTTCGCGTGAATTGGTCCGATCACATGCAGCCCTTTCTGGGCCAGCCGGTGAAAGCGACGCGCCTGACAGCCGGGACCGCGACCTCTCGGGGGGAATGGATCATCGGCCGCACCGGGATCGAAGGGGGCGGCGTCTATGCCGTCTCGGCCGCAGTACGGGACGGTGCCGACCTGTTCGTGGACCTCTTGCCCGATCTGACAGCCGCTCAGATCGATGCGCGGATCGCCGCAGCGGGCCCGAAGGCCAGCAGGTCGAAGATCCTGACCTCCACCTTGCGACTTCCGGCCGCGAAGGTCGCTCTCTTCAACGAAATGTCGCACAGGTCCAAGGACCTGCCGCGCGCGGTTCGGGCCGCAACGCTCAAGCGGTTGCCGCTGTTGCACGACGGCGCGACCGCCCTCGATCAGGCCATATCGACCGCAGGTGGCCTGCGGTTCGATGCCTTAAAGGGCTTTGCCCTGCGCCGGCACCCGGGGGCGTGGGCCGCAGGCGAAATGCTGGACTGGGAAGCACCGACCGGCGGATACCTGATCACCGCATGCCTCGCGTCAGGGCGACAGGCGGCCCTGCAGTCCCTTGCCGCCATCGCTGGACCGGAACCGAATCAAGCCCGATTATCCCAGTCGCGCAAAGGTATGTAAGGCGTCACGCGCCGGTCGAAGTATTAACCGAGTTGGACTTGGCAAAATGGCGCAAGGTGATCGCGGAGGGGAAGGAAGAGGCCGAAATTTGGTCAATTCCACCTTCAATCCCAGCGCTTGATGTCACCTGACTTTTAGGGAACTGTTGCAACCTCGCATCGCTATCCCAAAGCAAGTCCGGCGTTTATCGGACCCATTATACAAAAACCAAACGGGCAAGGTTGCATGATATCAGAATTTATTACGTTCTATCAACACCTTGCCTGACCTGCATCATTGCGTGGGTGCGTTGCCTCTGAACCATTGACCGTCCCGGCCAATAAAGCGTCAAATCCGATGGATGCAGTTGCGGCAACACTCCGGTCTGTTTTCAACAAGTATCTTGTTTTGGGTAAAAAACGTGGATAGACAACCTGTGATCGTCCACAACGTGCATCTAATTGGAGTACCCACAATGCGCATCACCACTACCCTCGCAGCCGCTGCCGCAATCGCAGTGACCGGTGCCGCAGCTTCCGCTGGCGGCCTGGCACCCGAAGTCATGGAAGCTCCGGTTGTCGTCGTCGACACTCCGATGGCACCCACTGGCTCCGTCAACTCGGGCTACATCGTTCTGGGCCTGCTGGCCGCTCTGGTTGCCGCTTCCGGCTCCTACTAATCCTTCATTGGATCAGACGATATTTGAAAGGGCTGGCATCGCGCCAGCCCTTTTTCTTTGCGTGCGATCACATGAATTCACGGCGATTGCACAGCGCTTGATCGGATTTGCTAGCACCGACGTTCATGCAACCACCAAATGAAGCGACCTTTGATACATCCGATGTCCCATATCGTGGCCCTTGCAGTGACGCTGATGCTGACGACTGCGCCCGCTGTTCTGGCTGAAAACAACGTGACCGCCACTCGTGCCGACGCGATAGCCGAACCGCAGCCGACCGTGCCACAGGGTGATATCATCGTGATCGGGCTATTTGCGGCACTTGGCACCCTGGCCAACGGCTGAACGAGGGCGGATGCCGGTCAGCCGCGGGCCATCATGGCCAGCCGGATCAGCGTCCGCTCCATCAAGGCGTGTTGCGGCGCATGGCTTGCCGACCGCATCGTGAGGTCGGTGTCCGTCAATGTTGCAATCGCCTTTTCGAGCCTGTCCCGCCCCCAATGCGATGCCTGTCGCATCAGCCTGTCGCGGCGTGGACCAAAGACAGGGGGTCGCAGACGTCCGATCCCCTGCCCCGGTCCACCCGGGTCAGAGGCCACCACGTGCAACTGACGAAAGTGGCGCATGGCGTTGATGCACAACGTCACGGGCATGACGCCCTGTGCGTAGAGATCCCGCAGCACAGGACCGATTCGCTGCGACTGGCCCTCGGCCACGACAGCCAGAATGTCGTCGACATCCACGTCGGCGGCCTGAGGAGCCAGCAAGGCGATGTCATCGACACTCAGCGGCGCAGGGTCGTTCATCTTGTAAAGGCCCAGCTTCTCGATCGTCTGACGCAGGTCGCCGGGGGTCACGCTGTGGGCCAACGCCATGATCGCATCCATCACGTCACGGTCCGGGATCTCCAGCTTTGCCGAATCCAACAGGGCCTGCACGTCCTCCTTGTTCGGCGGATCGTCGTAAAGCGCGATCGCGACGCTGGCACGATGACCCTCGAACACCTTGCGCAACGCAGATTTCGCGGTCAGCTGTCCGGCGGTGACGACAAGCTGCGCGTCGCCGTCGCGCCAGTCTTCCAGCACCTCGGTCATCAGGGCTGACAGACCATCGGTCGCGTCTTCGACCAGTGCGATGCGCGGCCCGGGAAAGAACCCCTGTGCCTTGACCGCGTCATTGGCCAGCACCGGGTCCTTGCGCAGGTCAGAGGCAGCAATGCGCGTCAGGCGCATCTCGGATTCGCCCTGCGGACCGATCAGCAGACCCACGACCTGCGCGCGCGCGGTGGCGACCCGCATGGGATCGGCACCGAAGATGAGGATTCCGGCCCGGCCGGGATCAGGCTTGCGCAGAAAGGCGGCGGCGTCCCGACCCGCCAGCTTCACCGCGGCAGGTCCAGCAGCATGATTTCCGACACGACCTTGTCCGCGAGAAGGATCATCAACCGCCCGACGGCATCCGTCGCGGCAGCCTGCGTCGCGACCGTGGACCCCGTCGCGGCGTAGCTGGTGAAGCCTTCAACCTGACCGCTGCCCAAAACGGCACCATCCAAGGTGACCAATTGCCAGCCGGCAGCGCCGACCACGTTATAGCGCAGCGTGGTGCCGGTCTGCGACTGCGCCGCGACATCGAGCGCCAGATCAAGGC
The DNA here is from genome assembly GCF_049310965.1 of Loktanella sp. DJP18. Classification (NCBI taxonomy): domain Bacteria; kingdom Pseudomonadati; phylum Pseudomonadota; class Alphaproteobacteria; order Rhodobacterales; family Roseobacteraceae; genus Loktanella; species Loktanella sp. DJP18. Next base: position 11,674 of record NZ_JBMERN010000047.1, read on the forward strand.
TGATCGCAAGTGTTGCAGTCGGGCTGGTGGCCGGTCCCAGCCGGTCGATCAGGCGGCTGCGGATCGCAAAGCCGGGGACCGTTTCGGGCGCGGTCACCGCTAGGTTGCCCCGCAACGCGAGCATCGGCGCGCCGGGGGCCAAGGCGGGCGTGAACCCGCAGGCCCCCAGGGCCAGCAGCGACAGCAGGACGCTGCGGCGCAGGGTGCGATCACACGACAATGTTCACGATCCGACCGGGCACGACGATGACTTTCTTTGGCAGGGCTCCGCCCAGATTGCGCTGGACAGCGTCCTGCGCCATGACCATTTTTTCAACCGTGGCGGCGTCGGCGTCGGCGGCGACGGTGATCTCGGACTTGCGCTTGCCGTTGATCTGGATCGGCAGCGTGATCTCGGTGTCGACCAGCATCGCCGCGTCCGCCTGCGGCCAGGGGGCGTTCAGGATCAGACCCTCGCCACCCAATTTCGCCCAGATATCCTCGCTCAGGTGCGGGGTCATCGGCGCCATGAGCTGGGCCAATGTCAGCGCCGCCTGACGCCGCGCGGTGCCACTTGCGGTGCTGCGCGCCAGCGTGTTGGTGAAGGCATATAGCCGGGCGATGGCGGCGTTGAAGCCGAAGGATTCGATGCCCAGCGTGACATCCCGGATCGCGCGGTGCATGTCACGCAACAGCGCATCATCGGTTGCTGACGCGCCCTCTTCGGTGGATTGCGCCACGTCGTTGGCGATGCGCCAGACCCGTCCAAGGTGCTTGTAGGTCGCCTCTGCTCCTGCCGCTGTCCATTCGACGTCCCGTTCCGGCGGGCTGTCGGACAGGACGAACCAGCGCGCCGTGTCAGCACCGTATTGACGCACGATGTTGACCGGATCGACGACGTTGTTCTTGGACTTCGACATCTTGGCGGAGGGGGTGACCTCGACCGACGTTCCGTCCTCCAAAAAGGCACCGCCGTCGCGCAGCGTGACCTCTTCCGGGTAGTGATAGACCGGCCGACCGTCGAGGGGTCGCTTCGTCGTGTAGATCGCGTGCGTCACCATGCCTTGGGTGAACAAGGCATTGAACGGCTCTGACGCACTGGCCGGCAGATGGCCGGTCATGTGCATCGCACGAGCGAAGAAGCGGGAATAGAGCAGATGCAGGATCGCGTGTTCGACGCCGCCGATATACTGGTCAACGTTCATCCAATAGGCGGCGTCCTCTGCCACCGTCGGCGTGTCGGCACGCGGCGCAGTGAAACGGGCGTAATACCACGACGAATCGACGAAGGTATCCATCGTGTCCGTTTCACGCCGCGCCTTGGCCCCGCATTTCGGACAGGTGCAATCGCGCCAGGTCGGGTGGCGGTCCAGGGGGTTGCCAGGCACGTCGAATGTCACGTCGTAGGGCAGTTCGACCGGCAGGTTCGCCTTGTCCTCCGGCACCACGCCGCAGGTGTCGCAATGGATGACCGGGATCGGGCAGCCCCAGTAGCGCTGGCGCGACAGGCCCCAGTCCCGCAGGCGGAATTTCGTGACGCCGTGACCGACGCCGTTCGCCTCGCAGAATGCGATGGCCGCATCGACGGCCTGTTCGCCCGTCTGCCAGTCGTCACCGGCGAATCCCTTGGTATAGAAAACCTTCTCGGATTTCATCGGGACATAGGCCTCGGTGATTTCGGGATCGGCGTCGTCGGACGGCAGGAAGGTCGCGGTAATCGGCAGGCCGTATTTCGTCGCGAATTCGAAATCGCGCGCGTCATGGGCCGGGCAGCCAAAGATCGCACCGGTGCCGTAGTCCATCAGGATGAAGTTCGCGATGTAGACCGGCAATTCCCATGCGGTGTCAAAGGGGTGACGGACGCGCAATCCGGTGTCGAACCCGCGCTTATCGGCCTTCTCCAGCGCCTCCTCGGTCGTGCCGCCCTTGCGCACGTCGGCGCAGAAGGCCGCGACTTCGGGGTTGTCACGTTCCAGCAGTCTGGCCAGCGGATGATCCGGCGAGATGCCGACAAAGGATGCACCCATCAAGGTGTCGGGGCGGGTCGTATAGACCTCGACCCGGTCATGACCATCGGGGCCGTCGATCAGGCCAAAGCTGAATTGCAGGCCCCGCGATTTGCCGATCCAGTTGGATTGCATCAGCTTGACCTTGGCGGGCCAGTCATCAAGGCCATTCAGCCCCTCCAGCAGTTCCTCGGAATAGTCGGAGATCTTGAAGAACCATTGCGTCAGTTCGCGCCGTTCGACGACGGCGCCGGACCGCCAGCCGCGGCCATCCTCGACCTGTTCGTTGGCGAGCACAGTCATGTCGACCGGGTCCCAGTTCACGACGGCCTTCTTGCGGTAGATCAGACCCTTTTCGAGGAAATCCAGAAACAGCGCCTGCTGTTGGCCGTAATATTCCGGGTCGCAGGTCGCCAGTTCGCGGGACCAGTCGATCGACAGGCCCAGCGGTTTCATCTGGTCGCGCATGTCGGCGATGTTCTGGTAGGTCCAGTCGCGCGGGTGACCGCCGCTGGCCATCGCGGCGTTCTCCGCCGGCATCCCGAAGGCATCCCAGCCCATCGGGTGCAGGACGTTGTGGCCCGTCGACATCTTGTAGCGCGCGATCACGTCGCCCATCGTGTAGTTGCGCACATGCCCGATGTGGATACGCCCCGACGGATAGGGAAACATTTCCAGCACGTAGTATTTCGGTTTGTCGTCCGACCGGGTCGCCCTGAAGACATCGGCTTCGGCCCAGGCGGCCTGCCAGCGCGCTTCGATCATGGACGGGGTATAGCTGGTCATGGGATGGGGGCTTTCATAGGGCAAGTCACCGGTTTGACCCGGAGGTGGTAGCAGGCTGCGGCGTACCGGACCGATGTCATTCAGCCCCATCCTCCGTTCCGCGGAATGTGTAGCGAAGCCGACTGCCCGTCACAAGTCTGATGGGCTGGGCCCGCCATCGGCAGAAACGAAAAGGGGCGGCCCCAAAGGACCGCCCCAATCTTGATCTCTTCAGATTTCTATCAGAACGTGAAGGAGACTGCGATCGTGGTACCTTCGTTGACTTCGAAGGAGTTACCGATCTCGTCGTTGGCACCGGTGTAGGTGTCGCCGGTGTCGCCGTAAGCGGCGATCAGGCTTGCACCACCACCCAGGTCGTAGGTCGCAGCGACGTAGGCTTCGTACGCATCGCTGTCACCGTCGTTCTGGATGTAACCAGCGTAGCCGGTCAGGCCCATGCCAGCGTCATACGAACCTTCGACGCCGATTTCCTGGTCGTTGCCGTCGTGGTAGTAGGCAGCAGCGGCAACCGGGCCGTTTTCGTAGGAAACGCCGACGCCGTAGTTGTCTTCCGTCGCCGATTCAGCCGAGTAGAAGGCCGTCGCGGTGATCGGACCGAAAGGATAGTCGACCTGCACGCCGATCGAGTCTTCTTCCGAGGTCATGTTGCGAGCGTATGCAACCTTCACGTCCGCGCCGGCAAAGGTGCTGCCAGCATAGACGCCCACGACTTCGTCGACAGTGCCCGGATCGTCGTTGCCGGCTTCTTCGTCAGTGAGGATACCGTCCTCGTTGTCGTCGGCGCGGTTGAAGTTCACCAGACTCTGCGAGATTTCTTCCTGGTAGGCCATGCCGACCACGAAGTTGCCGAAGGTGCCTTCAGCGCCAAGCGACAGACCGGTCAGACCGTCGAAGTCGGTATCATCGGTGTCGGTGTTGTTCGCCAACAGGAAGGATAGCGAAGCTACGACCGAACCGTAATCCAGATCACCGCGGATCACGCCGTCGACGAAGTCGCCATTGGCAGCACCGTCATCGATGTCGTCCTGCTCAAGGAAGCCGTCCTGCTCCATGTTGGTGGTGCCGGCCCAACGAGTGGCAGCACCGGTCTCGGTGTCGCCGATGTAAAGGGCTGCGCCCTGGCCTTCGACGAACACGACAAAGTCGGACGCGGAGATGTTGATGTTGTCGAACGTGCCGCCGTCGATTCCGGTCTTGGACCCTACGACGATACCGTCATCGTTGAAGGTCTCGTTGTCGCTGAAGTCCAGATCGATATCCAGCGTCAGGCCGGCGGTCAGGCCCATGTTCATGCCGGCAGAGGTAGTCACCCCCAGGCCGCCTTCGAAGTAGAAGCCGCCTTCGACTTCATCGTTGTAACCGAACTCGCCGTCGGCACCCAGAACCACGCCGGATGCCGATTCAGCAGCAGTCGGAGTCAGGTCCATCATCGGCGTATCGCTCGGCGCGATCGTGCCGTCGGCCATCGGTGCCACTGCGAGATTTTGAGCCGATGCGGCGCCGGCGAGGGCGACCAGAGCGGTCGTGGTAAGAAGGATGCGTTTCATGGATAATTCCCTCGTGTTTGCATTCCCAGATATGCCAGTAGCTCCGGCATTGATCGAGTAATTGCTCTTGAACGGATGCGCACTCAAGAGAATTGGCCGACGGGGCGGCCGGTCGCTGGGAAATGGTGCAAGAGGGACACACACGGAATCGCCCCGAAGTTGGCATGACTTTGGTTAAATTTAGGCATATGCCCGCGATGACAAGCGACCCGGACAAGCGGAAGGAAATTGTGGATGACGCTGGAAGTGATCAGGTCGCGCATGGCCGTCGCGGCAGAATCAGCAGGGCGGTCCGCGTCCGCCGTCACCCTGATCGCCGTGTCCAAGGTGCAGCCGCTGGACCGGGTCACGGCCGTGCTGGAACAGGGTCAGCGGGTGTTTGGCGAAAACAAGGTGCAAGAGGCGCAGGGCAAATGGCCCAACTTTCGCGCGCAGTTCGGCGCAGTCGACCTGCACCTGATCGGGCCCCTGCAAACCAACAAGGCCCGGGCCGCGATGGACCTGTTCGACGCCATCCATACCGTTGACCGGCCAAAGCTCGTCACGACGCTGGCCCGCCTGGCACAGGATCTGGGTCGCTGTCCGCACCTGTTCGTGCAGGTGAACACCGGGGCCGAACCGCAAAAGGCGGGCGTCCTGCCGCAGGATACCGATTCTCTGATTCAGGCCGTCCGCGACAGCGACCTGCCGCTGAGCGGCCTGATGTGCATTCCCCCGGCCGACGCCGACCCCGCGCCCCACTTTGCCATGCTGCGCGATATCGCCGCCCGCAACGGCCTGACCGGCCTGTCGATGGGCATGAGCAGCGATTTCGAGACCGCGATTGCCTATGGCGCAACCCACATCCGCGTCGGGTCCGCGATCTTTGGTGAACGGACTCCGGCATGAGCGACGATTACGCGCCGCCGCAGGACCCGCTTGTAGTCCTGCATGACGATCACGAGGTCATTCTTGTCGACAAGCCCGCCGGGCTGCTGTCCGTGCCCGGCAAAGGCGAACACCTGACGGATTGCCTGATCGCGCGAGTGCAGGCGGTCTTTCCGACCGCGCTGCTGGTGCACAGGCTGGACCGGGACACGTCCGGCGTCATGATCTTTGCGCTGACGCCCCATGCGCAGCGCCACCTTGGCCTGCAGTTCGAAAAGCGTCAGACTAAGAAAACCTATGTCGCCCGCGTCTGGGGCAAGGTGGAGGAGGCGACAGGCACCGTCGACCTGCCGTTGATCGTCGATTGGCCGAACAGGCCGCTCCAGATGGTCGATCACGACAACGGACGGTCGGCCGTCACCGACTGGCGTCGCCTGAAACGGTCCGAGGCGGAAACGCGGATGCGCCTGATGCCCAAGACGGGGCGGTCGCACCAGCTGCGCGTTCACATGCTGGCAATGGGTCACCCGATTTTGGGCGACCCCTTCTATGCGACCGGGGCCGCACGGGATTTCCCGCGGTTGATGCTGCATTCCGAATCGCTTCAGTTCCGCCATCCCGATGGTGGCGCGCCCGTAAAGGTCACCGCCCCCGCACCGTTCTAGGGCGCAGGGGCAGAACGGGTCAGGCGTTGGACCAGCCGCTGATGGCCTTGGCTTCCAGGAATTCCTCGATGCCCCAGACGCCGCCTTCGCGCGCCCGACCGGACATCTTCATGCCGCCAAAGGGGCTGCCGGCTGCACGGCTTTGGCCGTTCATCTCGACCATGCCCGACTTCAGCGCCAACGCCATCCGGTTGCGACGGGCACCATCCTCGCTCTGGACGTAGTTGGTCAGACCGTAGGGCGTGTCGTTGGCGATCCGCACGGCGTCGGCCTCATCCTCGAAGGGGATGATCGACAACACTGGGCCAAAGATTTCCTGCTGCGCGATCGCCATGTCGTTGCTGACATCGGCAAAGACCGTGGGGCGCACATAGTAGCCCCGGTTCACGCCTTCGGGCAGGCCGGGACCACCGGCGACCAGCCGGGCGCCTTCGGTGATGCCCGTCTCGATCATGCCCTGGATCTTGTCCCACTGGCTCTTGTTCACCACCGGGCCGATGTGGCGACCTTCTTGTGTGGTCGGGCCGACGGTGATCGCGCCCGCGACTTCTGCCGCCTGCGCGACAGCCGCGTCATAGACGCTGCGTTCCACCAGCATCCGGGTCGGCGCATTGCACGACTGACCGGAGTTCTGCATGCAGTGCAGCACGCCGCGCTTGACCGCCTTGTCGTCGGCATCGGCAAAGATCACATTCGCCCCCTTGCCGCCAAGTTCCAGCGTCACGCGCTTCAACGTGTCGGCGGCCGCCTTGCTGATCGCGATACCCGCACGGGTCGAGCCGGTGAAAGAGATCATGGCCACGTCAGGGTGTGTCGACAATTGCGTGCCGACCCCCTGCCCGTCACCGTTCACGAGGTTGAACACCCCCGCCGGCACGCCCGCGTCATGGACGAATTCCGCGAACAGAAGAGAGGACAGCGGCGCCTCTTCGCTGGGTTTCATGACGATGGTGCAACCGGCCAGCAGGGCTGGAATGACCTTCAGCGTCACCTGATTCATCGGCCAGTTCCACGGCGTGATCAGGCCGACGACGCCGATGGGTTCCAGCGCGATCCGGTCGTTCGGGGCATGGTCGCCCAATGGCTTGATCCATTCGATCTGATCCACCGCCGTCAGGAAGTTTTCCAGATGCCACGGCAGGCAGGTCGCCTGACTTTCGCGCGCGAGCTTGATCGGGGCACCCATTTCGGCACGGATCGCCTCTGCCATCTCGTCCTCGCGCAGGCGATACTGGTCCAGGATGCCGGCGCAATATGCGGCCCGCTGCTGCGGTGTCAGGGCGGCCCACGCCGGAAAGGCGGCCTTGGCCGACGCGACGGCGCGGTCGGTGTCCGCCTGATCGCCCAGAGAGATGACGGCGCAGGTTTCCTCTGTCGCCGGATCGATCACGTCGCAATCGTGCGGCGCGGCGGGCGCAACCCATGCGCCATTGATGTAGAAGTCGCGTTTCTCGATCATGCTCTGTCCCTCGGGGATTGCGAATTGTGCCGACAGTGCCAGCGCCATCGCACCGGCACAAGCGCTGGCGTCGGGCCGGATCATCACTATGTAAGGGGCAATGCAATCCTCAGAGGAGACCCCGGCCATGGCCCTGCGCATCAATGATACCGTTCCCGACCTGACGATCCAGACCGATCAGGGCGAGATCAAGCTGCACGACTGGATCGGCGACCAATGGGCGATCATCTTCTCGCACCCCAAGGATTTCACGCCGGTCTGCACCACAGAATTCGGTGCCGTGGCCCAGCTGGCCGACGAATGGGACAAGCGCGGCACCAAGGTGCTGGGTGTGTCCGTCGACGGCGTAGAGGAACACAAAAAATGGAAGGTCGATATCGAGACCGCCGGCGGTGCCAAGCCCGGTTTCCCGATTGCCGCCGATCAGGACCTCGCGATCTCCAAGGCGTTCGACATGCTGCCGGCCGAGGCCTATCTTCCCGATGGCCGCACGCCCAATGACACCGCGACCGTCCGCGCCGTCTTCATCATCGGTCCCGACAAGAAACTGAAGCTGTCGATGGTCTATCCGATGAACGTTGGCCGCAACTTTGCAGAGGTGCTACGCGCGCTGGACGGGTTGCAGACGGCTGCCAGCCGCGGCGTCGCGACGCCCGCCAACTGGAACGTCGGTGACGACGTCGTGATCCCCACATCGGTCAACGACGCGGACGCCAAGGAAAAGTTCGGCGATTTCAAGACCGTGCTGCCCTATCTGCGGATGACGAAGCTGCGCTGATCCCACGATCCGAGCGGGGGTGGCCAAGGGCGACTTGGTCCCCCCCGCCGGAACATCGCGTCATCGCATGGCCTGTCGGCCGTCGCGGCGCGTGTCGGCGCAGACTTAGAACAGAAAGACGTGCGTGCCGACGGGCACTAGATCATAAAGCTCTGCCACATGCTCGTTCGTCAGACGCACACAGCCGGACGAGAACCCCCTGCCGATCGTCTCTGGCTGGGGCGTGCCGTGAATGCGGTAATATGTATCGACGTTGCCGTCATACAGATACAGCGCCCGCGCGCCCAAGGCGTTCTGCGGATGCCCGCCGGGCAGACCCTTGGCGAAGGGACCGTAGATTTCCGGCTCCAGCCGCACCATCTCGGGTGTCGGAATCCAGCTTGGCCATTCCCGCTTGCGCCGGATCGTCAGGACGCCGGTGTAGTTGCGGTCCTCGGCCCCGAGCGCGATGCCATAGCGCCGCGCCCGCCCATTGCCGAGCGTCCAGTACAGAAAGAAGTCCTTCTTGATGACATGGATCTGGCCTGCCGGCAGGTCGGGACTGACATCGACCTCCTGCGGCAGGAATTTCTGCGGCATCCCGGTGGCGGGCCTGCCGAAGATGCGTGCCAATGGATTGGCGCTGGCGGCGGTGCCTGCAAAGGATGCGGCCGCGCCGACCGCGAAGGAACGACGATTTATCATCTGATCTGCCTGACTGCTGTTGCCCGATTGGTCGGGCTATTGCCGCTTTTCTAGCAACATTGGCCGATTCGGTCCTATCATGATTGGCCGATGCCGCTTTTCCGTGCGTTACTGACACCGAGGGGACACAGATTGCATGGCCCCGTCACGCCTTGACGCTGCGCGCCTTGATCATCGCGACCCCGCTTTCGCCAAGCGGAACAACGGCAAAGGGGCCGCCGTGGCACATGTCCTCGGGATTTTGCGGGTCCATGGGTGCGGCCTGCGACAGGATGCGCGCAGCGTGAACCTCTGCGTTGTCCTGCGGGCGGTAACCGAGGAAGGACGCGCGCGCGTTGTCCACCGGCACGCGGTCGTTGTCCGACACGCCCCAGACGATGGTAAAGCCGACGGTCGGCGTCTCGATCGCCGCCTTGACCATGCGGATCAGGTCGCCGTGCGACAGCCATGTGCCCAGCGCGCGGGCGTTGTTGACCGTCTCTTCGCAGGAATAGATGCGCATGCAGACGCTTTCCACGCCGCGCTTGTCCCAGTAGAGGCTCGCCAGATCCTCGGCAAAGCATTTGGCAAGGCCGTAGTAGGTGTCGGGCCGGTGCCGCGCGGCGGTGTCGATGAAGTCGGTCTTGGGATGCATTCCGACCGCATGGATGGACGACGCATAGACGACGCGCCGTACCTTGTGGCGATGCGCCGCCTCCCACACGGTATAGGCGCCGACGATGTTGGATTGCAGGATGTCGTCCCAGGGTGCCTCGTCCCCGATGGCACCGAAGTGGACGACCATATCTGCCCCTTCCATCACGCCCATCACCTGATCGAGGCTGGACAGGTCGGCCTTCACATAGGTCTCGTTCGGGCCAAGGTCCGCCAAGCTGTCGGCGATGTCGGTCGTGACCAGTTCGCGGCACATCTGCGCCAGCGGCTGCCGCAGCACGCCGCCCAGTTTGCCGGCGGCCCCGGTCAACACGATCTTGTTCAGCATGGAATTGATCCTTCAGATGATGGCTTTTTCGATGACGGGTCGATTGGCGGTGATGCGGCCATAGCCCAGCGGTGACAGGTCCAGCGTGCGATAGGCGCCGTGGACGATCCATTCGGACATGCCACGGCCCAGCGCCGGCGACTGCTGCAACCCGTGGCCGGAAAATCCGTTGACGAAGATGAAATTCGCGACCTCCGGATGCGGCCCGACGACAGCGTTCTGGTCCAGCGTGTTGTAGGCGTAATGTCCGACCCATTCGTTGATGACCTTGACGCGTTCGAACGCGGGGATGCGGGTCGCTATGGCCGGCCAGACCTTGTCTTCCCAGATCGCGTGGTCAAAGCCGAAATCGTCGAAGGCCACCGCCGGGTCATGGTCCGGCGTGGCCCCGGCCATGTAATACTTGCCGTCGGTCCGCATATGCACGCCGGACGGGTCGATGGTCAGCGGCAGATCGCGGTCCAGCGGCACCTCTGCCTGGAAGACGAAGGTGTAGCGCTTGCGCGGCTCGACCGGCAGGGTGATCCCCGCCATCGCCGCCGTGCGTGCGCCGCGCGGACCAGAGGCGTTGACGACCCAGCCGCAGGCGACCTCTGCCCCGCCTTGCAATAGCACCGCCGTCACGCGATCGCCGTCGCGGGTCATGCCGATGACCTCGTCCGTCACGAAGGTCACGCCGGCCCGCTTGGCCCCGCGCTTCCACCAGTCGAACAGGGTGCCGCCGTCGAAATAACCTTCGTTCAGGGTGTTGTGGTTACCCGCGATGATCCCGTCGAGGTCGTAGAACGGATAGGCGGCGGCGATCTGGTCCGGCGTCATGTGCCGCGTCCCCGCCCCCAGCGACGCCTGCACCTGCTGGCTGGCCTTCAGGGCTGCGGCAAAGGTGGGCGTGTCGGCCAGATACATGTAACCAAAGCTGTGCAGTCGTAGCGCGGGTGCGTCCGCCATGCCCGAGCGCTCGCGGAAGTTCAGGATGTAGTCTGCCCCATACTGCGAAATCCGCACGTTCAACGGGTCGGAAAATTGCTGCCGGATGCAGGAGTTGGTGTGGGACGTCGACGCGAACTGATAGCTGGGGTCGCGTTCCACGACCAGGATGCTGCCGTCGAAGTCAGGATCGCTGGCCAGATGAAACGCGACAGAGGAGCCGTAGATCGCGCCCCCGACGATCACGACATCATAGGCCGCGTTCATGCGGCCAGCGCCACACCGGCATCGCGCATTCCGGCGATGGCCGCATCCAGCGACCCGTTCGCGTCGATGGCGCGGGACAGGTCCGTGCGGACGGTCACGTCGAACCCGAGGCGTGCGGCATCCACTGCGGAAAAGTTCACGCAGAAATCAAGGGCGAGACCCACCAGCGTCAACCGCGTGATGCCCCGCGTGCGCAGGTAGCCTTCCAGCCCGGTGGGCGTGGCGCGGTCATTCTCGAAAAACGCCGAATAGCTGTCGATCGCAGGGTTGTAGCCCTTGCGGATGATCAGGTCGCCGTCGGTGCGCAGATCGCTATGAAACGCGGCACCGGTCGTTCCTTGAATACAGTGATCGGGCCATAGCACCTGCGGACCGTAGGGCATGTCCGTCACGTCCATGGGTGCCGAACCGGGATGGCTGCTGGCGAAGGACGAATGACCGCGCGGGTGCCAGTCCTGCGTCAGGATCACAGTGCGAAAGTCGTCCATCAGCGCGTTGATGCCCGCGACGATGGCGTCACCGCCGGTCACGGCCAGCGCACCGCCCGGACAAAAATCGTTCTGCACGTCGATGACGATCAGGGCGTGGTTCAAAGGCTGCATAGGACCTCTCGTCGCTTGATGGCCCATGCGTAGAACCCTGCCCGCGTCCGGTCAATCGCTGTGACCCTTGAACGGCTCGCGCGCATCGTCTAGGTGCGGCCGCTCGCAACCTTGGGGCAGACCATGGCCACGCTTGGCATCGACTTCGGCACATCCAACACGGCCGCCGCCCTGATGGCGGGCGACCGCATCTTTCGCGTGCCGGTAGAGCCGGGGCGCGAGACGCTGCCGACGTCGGTCTTTTTCGACTTGGATCGCAAACGCACCCTGATCGGCAGCGCCGCGAACGCCGCCCTGATCGACGGGCGCGAAGGGCGGTTCATGCGGGCGCTGAAATCCGTTCTAGGCACGCCGCTGATGCGGGAAATGCGCCAGATCGGGTATGAGAAGATGACGCTTCTTGATGTCGTGGCCCGGTTCCTGTCCACCGTGCGCGACCGCGCCCATGATGCGACCCGGCTGGACTTCGACACCGCCCTGTCGGGTCGCCCCGTGCGGTTCCACCCCGACCCTGCCCGTCATGCGCAGGCGCTGATCGACCTGGCGGAGGCCTACCGGATCGCCGGTTTCGACCGCGTCACCTTTCTGCCCGAACCGGAAGCGGCGGCCCTGACCGCCGGACCGCTGGACCGGGGACAGCTTGGCCTTGTGGTCGACATCGGCGGCGGCACATCGGATTTCACGCTGTACCGGCAGGACGCGGACGCGATTCACGTGCTGAACAGCCATGGGGTGCGCATTGGCGGGACGGACTTCGACCGGCTTCTGTCACTCGATCATGTGATGCCCTTGCTGGGTCGCGGCGGCGACGTGCGCAATACCTTTGGCACCGGCACGACCACGGCGCCCAACGCGATCTTCAACGACCTTGCGACCTGGGAAAAGATTGCCTTCCTCTACACCGCCGAGACTTGCCGTCTGGTGGCCGATCTGGCGAAGATGGGCGTCGATCAAAAGGCTTTTGCGCGGCTCGACGAAGTGATCGAGATGGAGTTGGGTCACGACATCGCCTTTGCCGTCGAGGCGGGCAAGATTGCCGCCAACGATACGCCACAAGGCTTGATCGACTTGAAGGCACTGGAACGCGGGCTGACGGTGCCCCTGACCCGTCAGGCTCTGGGCGATACGCTGGCCGACCTGACCGCGCAGATCAAGGATGCGGCGTACGAGACTCTGTCCGATACCGCGCCGCGCGACGTGGCGGCGGTGGTCTTTGTCGGCGGGTCCAGCCTGATGGGGACGATGACGCAGGCCATGGCCAACCTCTTCCCCCACGCGCGGCAGGTCCGTGCACAGGCCTTTACCGCCGTCAGCGACGGTCTTGCCATCGCCGCCGCCCGCCTGACTTGAAGGCCTCGCCGCACAGGCGTATGCCAGCCCCCATGTTCACCGTCGCCGCCCTGTATCATTTCACACGCTTCCCCGACCCGGTCGCCCTGCGCCAACCGCTGCTTGACCTGTGCAACGCCCACGGGATCAGCGGAACTTTGCTGCTGGCGGGCGAAGGCGTGAACGGCACCGTTGCCGGCAATCGCACAGGCATCGACGCGGTGCTGGCGCATCTGCGCGCCCTGCCGGGATGTGCGGGTCTGGTGCATAAGGAAAGCCAGGCCGCCGAACAGCCCTTCAACCGGATGAAGGTTCGGCTGAAGCGCGAGATCGTCACGATGGGCCAGCCCGACGTCGATCCGCTGCAAGGCACAGGTCATTACGTCGCGCCTGCCGACTGGAATGCGCTGATCACTGCCCCCGACGTCGCCGTCATCGACACCCGCAACGATTACGAGGTCGCCATCGGCACCTTCGCGGGGGCCGTCGATCCGCAGACACGCAGCTTTGGCGAGTTTCCGGCCTGGTGGGAGGCGAACAGGCACCGTTTTCACAACAAACGGATCGCGATGTTCTGCACCGGCGGCATCCGGTGCGAGAAATCGACGAACTACCTGCGCGGGCAAGGGGTGGAGGAGGTCTACCACCTGCAAGGCGGCATCCTGAAATACCTCGAAGAGGTGGCTGAAGCCGAAAGCACATGGCAAGGCGAATGCTTTGTCTTTGACGGCAGGGTGAGTGTCGGGCACGGGTTGGCGGAAGGCCCGCATATCCTGTGCCACGCCTGCCGCCGCCCATTGTTGCCCGCCGACCGCGACCGCCCGCAGTTCGAAGAGGGCGTCGCCTGCCACCATTGCGCCGACAGGACCTCTGCCGCCGACAAGGATCGCTTTCGCGAACGGCAACACCAGATCGCCCTCGCCAAAGCGCGGGGTGACCGCCACCTCGGAACCTTGTGAAGGGCGTCAGCCGTCATCAGGACACCGGACTGGCCCTGACCATCGGTGTGGTATCGGGGCTGCTTGGGTTTTGGATCGGGATGCCGCTGCCCTGGATGCTGGGGCCGATGATCGGCACCACCATCGCGGCGATGGCGGGGTTGCCGGTGCGGGGCCCAGGCAAGTTGCGCCCGATCGTCATCCCCGTCATCGGCGTCCTGCTCGGGTCGGGCATCACGGCAGAGCTGTTCGGTCAGTTGGGAAGCTGGGCATTGACGCTGATTCTGCTGCCCCTCTTTCTGACGGCGGCAGCCGGTGTGTCCTACTTCGTCTATCGCCGCCTTGGGGGGTATGACCCGGTCACCGCCTTCTATTCCGCCATGCCCGGCGGGCTGAACGAGATGCTGTTGCTGGGGGCCGCGGCCGGGGGCGACGACAAGAAGATCGCGCTTGCTCATGCCGCGCGGGTGCTGATCGTCATCTTCCTCGTCGTGCTGTATTTCGGCCTCGTCCTCGGCGTCCGGTCCGGTCAGAGCGGGCAAAACTACGTGCCGCTCGATGCGCTCGCGCTTACCGATTACCTGATCCTCGGCCTCTGCGCTGTGCTGGGGGCCGTCCTCGGCAAGGTGCTTCACTTGCCCGCCGCCCCCGTCTTTGGCCCGATGATCCTGTCGGGCATCGTCCACGTCGCGGGCTGGGTCCATGTCGCGCCGCCCACGGTCATCGTCATCACCGCACAGATCGTGATCGGAACCGTCATCGGCGCACGCTTTGTCGGAGCCTCGGTGAAGGAGATCCTGCGCGACATCGGCGTGGGCACCGTCGCGACCGTCGGCATGCTGGCTGTTGCCATCCTGTTTGCTGAAACCATCGCCCGCATCATGGACATGCCGCTGTCGCAGGCATTTCTGGCCTATGCCCCCGGCGGCCTGACCGAGATGTCGCTTCTGACGCTCACGCTGGGTCAGGACATTGCCTATGTCTCGGTCACGCACATCATCCGCATCACGATGATCATCGCCATAGCACCTGCCGCGTTCCGGTGGTTCAATCGCCGACGCTGACCCTGTTGCGCACATGCACCGTGGCCGTCGTGCCGCACCTGCGCCCTTTGCCTTCCACCTGCCCGGCGCGTAGAATCAGCGCAAATCCACACAACAGGTCATACGCCATGCTTGAACGTCTTCTCTCGCTGTTCCAACCGGGACGGACCATCACAGCACTTCCGGCCGTCGACGCGCAGCACGCGCTGGGTGCGCTTCTGGTGCGTGCCGCCAAGGTGGACCGCGCCTACCTCTTCGAAGAGGTCGAGGAGATCGACCACGTCCTCGCCCACATGTATGACCTGAACCCGGTTCAGGCCGCCAAGCTGCGGGCCAGCTGCGAGAAACTGGAACAGGCGATGCCCGACACCGACACGCTCGCCCGCGTCCTGCACGACGCCATCCCGCTGGCGGAACGCGAGGCCGCGGTCCGTTCACTGTGGTCCGTGGTGCTGGCCGACGGCAACGAACAGCCAGAGGAAGGCGACCTGTTGCACCAGATCGAAAAGACCCTTGGCGTGTCGCCCAAACGCGCGATGCACATCCATGCCGCCGCCGCGTTGGAAGCTGGCCAGCTATAGGGCAGGTCCTCAGGGCAGCGGCACGCCGTCGACCAGATCCTCGCGGCCGGGTTCGACCACCATCGAACCGGGGCTTATGCGCTTGCCAGCATCGGCCTGCCTTGCTCTAACCGCGCGAAACGCTCGAGGAGCCCGTCATGGTCGACATCGCCACCCGCGTCTGGAACCACAAGTGGAAGATCGACCCGATCGTCCGGTCCCTGATCGACACCGATTTCTACAAACTGCTGATGTGCCAGTCGGTGTTTCGCAACAAGCCGGGCGTGCAGGTGACGTTTTCCCTCATCAACCGCACGCAATCCATCCGCCTGGCCGATCTCGTGGACGAAGGCGAATTGCGCGAACAGCTCGACCACGTCCGGTCCCTGTCGCTGACCCGCGGCGAGTCGACATGGATGCGCGGCAACACCTTCTACGGCAAGCGCCAGATGTTCACCCCGGACTTCATGGACTGGTTCGAGAAGCTGCGCCTGCCGCCCTACCACCTCGAAAAGCGTGACGGCCAGTATGAGTTGACCTTCGAAGGGTCCTGGCCAGAGGTCATGCTGTGGGAAATCCCCGCTCTGGCGATCCTGATGGAACTCCGCTCGCGCGCCGTGCTGCGCGACATGGGGCGGTTCGAACTGCAGGTCCTCTATGCCCGTGCCATGACGAAGGTCTGGGAGAAGGTCGGTCAGTTGCGCCCGGCGCAGGGCTTGCGGCTCGCGGACTTCGGCACGCGGCGCAGGCACAGCTTTCTGTGGCAGGACTGGTGCGTGCAGGCGCTGCAGGAAGGGCTGGGCGACGCCTTCACCGGCACCTCGAACTGCCTGATCGCCAAGAACCGCGACATGGAGGCGATCGGCACCAACGCACACGAATTGCCGATGGTCTATGCCGCGCTGGCCGACAGCGACGACGCCTTGCGGCAGGCCCCCTACGACGTGCTGGCCGACTGGCAGGCGGAACACGACGGCAACCTGCGCATCATCCTGCCCGACACCTTCGGCACGCCGGGGTTCCTTGCGGGTGCCCCCGACTGGCTGGCCGGCTGGACGGGGATCCGCATCGACTCCGGCGATCCTGCGGCGGGGGCAGAGGCGGCAATCGCCTGGTGGAAGGCCTGCGGCGAGGACCCGAGGACGAAGCTCATCATCTTCTCGGACGGGCTGAACGTCGAGACCATCCTGGAGCTGCACGCCCAGTTCCAGGGCCGCGTCCGCGTCAGCTTCGGCTGGGGCACGATGCTGACAAACGATTTCATCGGGTTGGTGCCAGGCGACGCCTTGGCCCCCTTCTCGCTGGTCTGCAAAGCCGTCGCGGCCGACGGACGGCCCACGGTGAAGCTGTCCGACAACCCGAACAAGGCGATGGGACCGGTTGACGAGATCGCACGGTATAAGCGCGTGTTCGGCGTGGGGACGCAGGAGCGGGTGGAGGTTGTGGTGTGAACAATTTTGATGACGGCTATGGAAAAAACTTCGTATTTTCTATGGATTATACTCCGAGTCCTGCGGAAGCCGAATTTGTTGACTTGACGGTTGGGTTTGGAACGATTCAGCTATGCCTATGATCCGCCCCGGCC
>NZ_JBMERN010000048.1:0-28555 GCF_049310965.1 Loktanella sp. DJP18
GGACATGTCCTTCAGGTCTGGTTTAACCGCAAGATTGCCTGATTAGGCCAGCTAAACAAGTGTTTCAACGAGGGTGCGACCACAGCAAATTCAAAACCAAAAGCCCGCACCTGCCGATAAAGCCCATATCCTGTTGGACCTGCCTCATCGCACACTGAGACAGGTTTCAAGTCTCCGGCAAACCCGGCGCGGTTCAGTCTCGCATCAATACGTCACCCACAATCGCTACTACCCAAGTCAGAAGCAGTTCGCCGACGCCATCCAAAGGGGTGTCCCCGTCCTTCCTGCGCCTGCGGCTTTGTGAAGGCCGGGTGATCCCCCCTTTGGCTTTGATTTCAGCATTGCGGCGGTTCCCCCCTGCCCTCGCCGGGAGGCAAGGTTTCAGAAGAGGGGCGCGCTAACGCGCTGCCTCGTTTGACCCCTCGCCCGATTTTCGGCATCAGACCGGAAACGTGGCACTACTGCAAAGGACCAAAGCCATGACCGACCAAACCACCTTGACCACAGAAGAACAGGCCGAGATTGATCGCGTCGCCAAGGTCGCGGAACGGGCACCGGTCGCGCAGCAACCGTTGCTGGCCGCTGCCGGTATCGTCGCGGGGGCGGAAACTACGGCCGACCGCCCCGTGACCTTTTTGCGCCGCACCTCGAAATGGCATCGGCACTTGAATAGCGACGACAGGAACAGGCTTTGGGAGGTCGCAGTGTTGTGCCACTTGCGCGATGCATTCAGAGCGGGCGACATCTGGCTGGCCCACTCCCGCCGATATGGTGATCTCAAGGACGCGCTGGTTCCGGCCGAAGTTGCCAGGGCAACGCCAAGACTGGCCATGCCATTCGAACCGGAAATCTGGCTGGCAGATCGTAAATCTCGTTCGGCTGACGGCTTGCAGCGGCTGGCCCGCGCCGCCAGGGGCCGGTGCCATTCCGGGCGGGTCTATCGTAAAGGGACCGCGTCTGGAACCGATAGAAGCCGGAGTTTCACATGCCCTTATAGCCAGCAGCGTACTCGCGATATCAGCTCCTGTGCTCGGGGTTCTCAAAATCGAAGCGGCAGCCTGCTGACCATGCATTGCGGTCGTTGCCATGATTGGGAAGGCCGTCGACATCCTTCAGCATTCGCGCCATGTGCATCAGGTTCCAGGTCATGATCGTGGTGTTGCGCTGCGTGAACTCGTTGTCGAAGCCCGCGCCGTCGTCGCCATAGCTCGGTCCGGGCCCGGCTTCGCCGATCCAGCCGCAATCGGCCTGCGGCGGGATCGCGTAGCCCAGATGCGACAGCGAATAGAGCACACTCATCGCCACATGCTTTACCCCGTCCTCGTTGCCGGTGACCACAACGCCCCCAGTCTTGCCGTAGAAGATGGATTGCCCCTTGTCGTTCAGCAGGCCGGACATGGCGTAAAGTCGTTCGATCAGCAGTCGGCAGACCGAGGATTGCTCGCCCAGCCAGATCGGCGTGCCGATGACGAGGATGTCGGCCTCCTCGACCTTGCGCCACAGATCGGGCCAGTCGTCATGGTCCCAGCCGTGCTCGCGCATGTCGGGCTGCACGCCGAAGGCGATGGTATGCGCGGTCATTCGGACGTCTTCCACGGCAACGCCGCTCTTGCGCATGATCTCGGCCGAAGTGCCCATCAGCAAGGCGGTGTGCGAAGCCTGGTCGGGGTGCTTCAGCGTGCAGTTGAAGAACATGGCGCGCAGATCGGAGAAGTCGGTCTTGTTCTCCGCGCACAAGGCAGCTTGTTTTTCACTTAGGGTCATGACGTCGCTCACTCCGGGATTTCGTTTGTCATCAAATCATTTCACAATTTTACACAGTATCGCGCTGGTTGTGCCATGCCATAAAAGTACGCCTTCGCACCAGCGCCATCCACGCTTCGGGATCGACGGCGAATTCGCCCCGGAGCGTCTCCACTTGGCCAGCGCCCGTCCCATTGCCGGTACGGCTCGGCGACTCGGCTCCCAAAGTTTATGCAGGCCTCTGCGTGCCAGTCGTAGTTCTGGTTTCGGGGTTATCAGCCCCAGTCAGACCCATCCTGAAACGTGAACGATGGCGATCTCGTTCCGTGCCGAGCAAGAGGAACTTACAGATGATGAGTGCGTTTGATTTGCAGTGATTTGCGAGAGACAAGATTCAACCCACGGGAATACAAAATGATCCAGCAAACAGCGACTTTACATGGGCGAGTGGACTGGAAGGCTGCAATCTTGGCCGGTCTGATCGCTGGCATCGTCTTCATGATGATGGAGATGATCCTAGTAGCCGTTACAAGCGGGAGCCCTTGGGGCCCGCCGCGGATGATGCGGCAATGGTCATGGGAAAAGGCGTTCTGCCACCACCGGCGACCTTCGATGTCATGATCATGATGGTGGCCATGGTCGTGCATGTCATTCTATCCATCTTGCTCGCTGTCGTGTTCGCTTGGGTCCTGTCGCGTTGGCGTCTCAGCGCCGGTGCGGCGGTTGTGCTCGGCGGGGCTTTCGGCTTGTTGGTATATCTCGTCAACTTCTATCCGGTGGCCGCAATCCTGTTTCCGTGGTTTGCAATGGCGCGAAACTGGATCTCGATCATCAGCCACGTCGCCTTCGGCGCCGTCCTCGCATGGACGTACCTCGCACTTGCCCGCAGCGAACGAGGCGCGCCACATCCTCACGCATGACAGAACCGCTAGAAGACGCGGAAGTCTAAGCCAGAACTCTGAAAAAGCGCGGCGGATGCGCACAACGCCATTGAAGAAACACTTTGATACAGGATCACAAAAGAAACGCGACGGAGCTCCCGCTGGTCGGCAACGGCGTGATCAAGGTCGACGACTTCCTCGCCGCACTCTCGGCGTCAACGGCAGTCACCTAACTGTCCCATCGCACTGCCGCCCATAAACCTGCCCGCCTTCCCGAACACAAAGGATCCAAAGATGAACACCGACCACAAAACCACCGCATTGGTCGTGACCGATCCCCAAAACGATTTTCTCAGCGAGGACGGTGCCGCTTGGGGTCTGGTAGGCGAGAGCGTTCGCAAGAATAACACGATCGCCAATCTCGAGACCTTGTTGACCGCCGCGCGAGACGGTGGCTACCGGACTTTCGTGTCTCCGCACTACTACTATCCAGCCGACAAGGAGTGGCAGTTTGGCGGCACCCTCGAGCAAAAGATGCACGAGATCGGCATGTTTGCCCGCAGTGGTCCGCTGGAGCTGTCCGGATTCGACGGATCTGGAGCTGACTGGTTGGAGCGGCTGAAGCCGCTGCTGACCGATAGCAACGTTATCGTGGTCAGTCCTCACAAGGTCTATGGGCCCCAGAACAACGACCTGGCGCTGCAGTTGCGTAAACACGGGATCAGTAAGGTCGTTCTGGCCGGGATGTCGGCGAACCTGTGCGTTGAGTCGCACATGCGCGACCTGGTCGAACAGGGATTCGAGGTATTCGTCGTCTCAGACGCAACCGCAGCCGCCATCGATCCGGATCTTGGTGACGGGTACCAAGCCGCCGTCATCAACTTCAACTTCATCGCCAGCAAGGTCTGGACCACCCAAGAGGCAGTTGAAATGCTGCAAGCGGTGTAACGGAAAAGCTGCGTTGATCAACTTCAACACGAAAGAGAAAATGAACATGACGGATAAACTCAAATCCGGAGAACGCCTTCCCGAAATCACCGTGCCGCGCCTCGGCGGCGGTACGCTGACGCTGGGCACGCCCGTGGACGATCACGACTGGCAGATGGTGGTGGTTTACCGCGGCAAGCACTGCCCGATCTGTAAGACCTACCTTGCGGAACTCGAGCGTGTAGCGCCCGAGTTCGCCACGGCCGGAGTCGGCGTCGTCGCGGTATCCGGCGACCCGGAAGATCGCGCCCGCAGCTTCACCGACGAGATCGGCGTGTCGTTCCCGGTCGGCTATGACCTGACCGTCGATCAGATGCGGATGCTCGGCCTCTATGTCTCGGAACCGCGCTCGGAGAAGGAGACCGACCGTCCGTTCGCCGAGCCGGGCGTGTTCGTGATCAACGCCGAGGGGTTGCTGCAGGTGGTGGACATTTCCAACGCACCGTTCGCAAGACCGGATCTCGCCGGCCTTGCCAAGGCGCTGAAGTTCATCCGCGACAACGACTATCCGATTCGTGGCCGTCTGGCGGCCTGAAGCGTCAATGATGCCCGAAACTGACGCGCCGGGCGGGTCACCACTTCCCGGCCCGTTTCCGATCGGTAACTATCGAAAGGACGACGTCACTATGAATCTCGCTGGCAAAAGATGCGTCATCATTGGCGGCGCCCTCATTTACCGGAAACGCGCAGACCAGCCAAAGCATGGTGGTCAGCCACGGCTTGTGGATGAACAGAGCCATGCGCGAGGTTGACGTCGCCATCATCGGCGCGGGCACGGCGGGCATGGGTGCCTATCGCGCGGCGCTCAAGCATACCGACCGGCTGGTGCTCATCGAGGGCGGACCGTACGGCACCACCTGCGCCCGCGTCGGCTGCATGCCCTCCAAGCTAGTGATCGAGGCGGCGGAGGCGGTGTGCGGGGCTGCCGGTTTTGGCGTCCACGCCGGCGCGCCGCGCATCGACGGGGTCGAGGTGATGGAGCGGGTGCGGCGAGAGCGCGACCGTTTCGTCGGTTTCGTGCTCGAGACGGTGGAGGGGTTCGATCCGTCTCACCGCCTCAGGGGATGCGCGCAGTTCGAGGGTCCGAACATCCTTCGGCTCGACACCGGCGAGGCCGTGCGCGCCGCGCGCATCGTCATTGCCACCGGTGCGGTCCCAGTCCGCCCGGACGTTTTCGACGCGGTTGGCGACCGGCTGATCGTCAATGACGACGTGTTTGGCTGGGCCGATCTGCCAGAGGCGGTCGCAGTGTTCGGCGGCGGGGCTCTTGGGCTGGAGCTGGCTCAGGCGCTGCACCGGCTGGGCGTGCGCGTGCGGTTGTTCGGCAAGGGCGGTGGCGTCGGCCCACTGTCGGATCCGGCAGTGCGCGATGCCGCCGCCGCAGCGATCGGTGCCGATCTGCCCTTGGACCCGGACGCCGACGTGCAAGGGATCACCCGCGAGGGCGACACTGTGGTGGTGAGGTTCCGCGAGCGTGACGCCACGCGCGAAGAGCGGTTCGACTGGCTTTTGGCCGCGACGGGTCGAGCGCCAGCACTGGACGGGCTGAACCTCGCCGCCTCGGGTCTGACGCTGGATGAGCATGGCGCGCCCACAGTCGATCCGCTGACCATGCAGTCGGAGGGCGGCCACATCTTCTTCGCGGGCGATGTCGCAGCCCGCATCCCACTGCTGCACGAAGCCGCCGATGACGGCCGCATCGCGGGCGACAACGCCGGGCGCTTTCCGCAGGTGCAGACCCATCGCCGCCGCACACCGCTGGGCATCGTGTTCACCGATCCCAACATCGCCACGGTGGGCGCAACCTTCGCCGAGCTGTCGGAAGGGTCATGCGACTTCGCAATCGGAGAGGTTGATTTCGCTGATCAGGGCCGCGCCCGGGTGCTGCGCCAGAACCGCGGCCTGCTGCGCGTCTATGGCGAACGCGCCACGGGCCGTCTGCTTGGCGCGGAGATGGTCGCGCCGCGAGGCGAGCATTTGGCACATCTGCTGGCGTGGGCGGTGCAGACCGGCATGGATGTGGAGACGGCGCTGCAGATGCCCTTCTACCACCCGGTGATCGAGGAGGGCCTGCGCACGGCCCTACGCGACCTAAGCGTGAATCTGGGTCGTCGCACTGAAAATCCGCCGCGCAGCATCGACTGCGGTCCCGGCGCCTGAGCCAACAAGGAACGGATACGCCCGATGAACAAGGACGAAATCCAGTCACTCGACGGCATGCCGCCGGTCAAGACCAAATGCAAGCAACAGGGCCTGATAGGTGAGATCCATAAATGTCTTTCATCGTATGATAAGTTTGATGATGGGCGTTCCACCAACCATAAGGTCAAGCGCTATTCTTGATGCCAAGCAGCCATATGTATCTGACCGCGCGTTCAATGGGTCCCGCCAACTTCCAATTCAAAGAAGCGATCCCAAATCCGATCCGACGCTGGGATAGACCGCGGTCATCGACTTGAGCTGATTTGCAGTGAGCCCCAGTTTGATCGCCAACCCGAAGAAGTTGATCAGCTCTCCATACTCTGGTCCGAACAGATGCGCGCCCAGTATCTTGCCGTTCGACTTGTCCATCAACACCTTGGCGGCAGCGGATTTTTCACCGATCCGATAGTTTGAATACCAGCCACCCGTGTCAGTGAAACGAACATCGACATCGTAACCGGCCTCCTTGGCCTCGGCCTCTAACATCCCGACACGGGCCAGCTCAGGCACCGTGAACACCGCCGTCGGGATGCCCGCGTAGTCCGGCGCGGTCTGGACGTCCTTGAGCATGTTAGAGGCCGCGACCTTACCTTCGATCACGGCAACGGGCGTCAGCGGCATTCCCTTGGTGTCGGCAGAATCCCCAGCAGCAAAGACCGCGCTGTTAGTGGTGCTTTGCAGGTGCGGTGCCACAACAATGCCCTTGGCACCATACGCGACACCGGCGGCCTCAAGGTTCAAATCGGCAAGGGCGGCGATCCTGCCTGCTCCGTGAACGACCAGATCGGTCTCGATGGTCCGGGTCTCGCCGCCCGACTTCACTTCGACCATGAATGCGCCATCCGCCTCCACGACGGAGACGATCTCGGTTTTGCGGCGCAGTTCCACACCGACGCTGGCGCTGCGCGCGATCAGCATCTCGACCAAATCAGGATCAAAAGCGTTCAACGGTTTGGCACCGCGATCCACGATGACCGGCGCGGCACCGGCTCGCGCCGCGATATGCGCAAACTCAAAAGATACGAAGCCGCCACCTACGAACAGCATGCGCTTCGGCAAAGCCTCGAGATTGAGAAACTCCGTGCTGTCGATCATCAAATCCGCACCCGCGAAGGTGACAGGTCTCGGGATCGCTCCAGCAGCGACGAGAAAGTGGCGGGACTCGTAGGCCTTGCCGTCAACTTCGAGCGTGTTGGCACCGGTAAACCGCGCGGCACCGTGCAACGTTTCGACACCATTGCCCGTCAGACCTTTTTCCATTTTGTTTGGCACCGGATCGGTAAAACCGCGTTTGTGGGCTATCAGATCCGACCAGTTGATCGCCAGTCCGTCGAGGTCGATCCCCTTACCCTGCATCAGCCGGGCGGCATCGACGATTTCCGCACCGCGTCTGAGGATTTTCTTCGGATCACAGCCACGCAAGGCGCAGGTGCCGCCATAGGGCAGCGCATCGACAATCGCCACGCGCCAGCCCGCCGCGCCGCATTTGTTCGCCGCGGCAACCCCGGCCATACCAGCTCCGATAACGATCAGGTCATACGTCTCGCTCATATGTCGCTCCTTTATACGTGTCTTTATCCGGCGCAGCAGCTGAGCTTTGCCACGTCCATATCAAACGTCTGCGCGGCCAATTTCAGCCCTTCCACAGTGGTCAAGTAGGGGAAGATCGTTTCGCCCAACGCCTTGGTCGTCATGCCGAACTTCAGCGCCATGACCAGTGTCTGGATCGTGTCCGACCCTTCGGGTGCGATGATCTGGCCACCCAGCAGTTTGTCGGTGTCCTTATCCGCCACAAGCTTGATCAATCCACGCGTGTCACGGGCGGCAAGAGCGCGCGGCACCTGATCAAGCGGCACGACAGAAGTCTTCACGTCGAATCCTGCGTCCCTCGCCTGTTGTTCGCTCAGGCCGACTCCGGCAACCTGCGGATCAGAGAACACTACCCAAGGCATGGAAGAATTGTCATAGCGCTGATCACCGTCCAGAACGGCGTTTTTCGCAGCCAGCTTTGCTCCGTAGGCTGCCATATAAACGAACTGGTCGCGGTCGGTCACGTCACCCGCCGCATAGATACCGGGCGCCGTGGTCTGCATGTCGTCGCCGACGACGATTGACCCGCGCGTGTCGGTCTCTACGCCGATTTCCTCCAAACCCATACCATCGGTATTGGCACGCCGACCTGAAGTCGAAACAAGATGATCCGCCGTCACCTCGACCAGCTCGCCGTCCCGCGTGACCCGCAAGGTCACGCCCGCCGCGTCACGTCTGACATTCTCATAGCTCAGCCCGGTCAGCAGGGTGATCCCCTCAATCATGAACGCATCTGCCAAGGCCTTGGACACTTCCGGTTCGGCACCGGGCAGCAGGTGTGACCGTGTCACCAGCGTGACCTTCACACCCATCCGGCTCATCATCTGCGCCAGCTCCGCACCGATGTAGCCCGCCCCGATGAAAATCAGGCTTTCCGGCAAAGTCTCAAGCTCCAGCAAGCTGGTGCTGTCGAGGGCACCGATATCCTCGATCCCGTCAATCGTCGGCAGGACCGGGTGTCCGCCGGTTGCGATGATCATCTTCGGTGCTGTCAGGGTACGACCGCCGACAGTGATGCCGCCCTTTACCAAGCGCGCTGGACCCTCGTCGATGTAATCGATACCGGGATATTCCGGCAGAAGGTCGGCGTATTTCTTCTGGCGTAGGGTTGCAACCAGATCGTCTTTCGACTGGATCAGCGTATGCCAGTCGTCGACCTGTGCGTGACCGGACAGGCCGGGAAACCGCTTTGCCGCATGTGCGCCATGGATTGCCTCCGCTGCTCGGATCATCGCCTTGGACGGTACGCACCCGACGTTCACGCAGGTGCCGCCGATGGTGCCATGCCCGACAAGGGCGACCCGCTTGCCTGCGTCAGCAGCGGTGATCGAAGCGGAAAAGCCCGCCGACCCGGCCCCGATGACGAGCAGGTCGTAGCCGCCGGTTCCGTCGTCATTTTTATTGATATCTTTCATGTCAATGTGCCCCGTCCAGATCAGAATTATTTCGTTTGGCAACGATCAGATAGATGATCGCACCGATGGCGATGAGCGGTGCCGCCATGCCAAGCATTCCGAAAAACATGCCAAGGCTCGTGCAGGATTCCATCATCATTGTGTGGCTCCTTTGGATTTCATTCGTTTGAGGAAAAAGGCATAGGCACCGACAGCCGCGAATGCACCGACCGTAATACGCAGGGCAAAACGGAACTCGATCCAAATGATGAAAACCGACAGAAAAGCCGCGATGGCGCTTGCCCAAAGTTTCGGGCTTGGTCGAGGTCGCCCCGCGCGCAGCCAAAGCGCCTGAGCCACAACGGCAAGGCTGAAAAAAAGCAGCGGAAACAGCGCGTAGTCGAGCCAGCCGGTGAAGGCCGACAGGCCAACACCTGCTACGACGATAACCAAAAGGGGCGTGAAGCAACACAAGGCCGCGAACAGCGCGCCGCCCAGCCCCCACTTCAACATACGGTCGGGATTCTGGGTATCTTGGGTCAACGTGCAAACTTTCTATTTGAAGTCGGAACTGCGGCTAAGTGGCGTGAGAGAGATGACGACAGCGCGTCACCTATTGCCCCGTCCACAGTCAGTATCCGTTTTTGGGCAAGACCTGAGCGGGGTAGCCATTCGCGGTCACTGCGGCGATCAGGCCTTCCACGCTGGTTTCGGCATCGTCGAAGGTGACGCTGTAAACGCCTTGCCCAGACTCGGGGCCCTCGGCGAAGCCTTCGATCTGAACCGATGGAACGCTGCGCAGGGAGCTGGCGACGATGAAGGAACAGGAGGGACAGGTCAGCTCACTGACCGCGATCTCGACCCTACGCTCCTCTGCGAGGGCCGCTGAGGATAGCGCGGCAAGGGCCAGCGCCGAAGACAACAGTATCTTTTTCATGGTTTTGATCCTTGCTCAGAATTTCAGGATGAAGGGCGTGATATAGGGAAAGGCCATGGCCACGGCGATGATTGCGGCGGCCGCCCAGAGCGTCGCCCGCATGACCTTGCGGTTGATCGGACGGGCACAGGTGCCATCGGCGCAAGAGTCCGGACTCGTCGGCTTGTAGGCCTTGTAGAACCCGTATCCGAGGAACGCGGCACTCAGCGTAAAAGTATACCATTTGTAGGCGTAGAGCGCGCCGAGCTGCGCGATGAACACGCCTGTCACGCCAAAGCTCACCAGCACGAGCGGCAGAATGCAGCACGAAGTCATTGCCAATGCACCCAAAACGCCGAAGCCGGTCGCGGTCCATCCTTTCGCGGTGTCATCGCTGACCTGGCGCGTCTGATCGGGTGTCTGTGCTGTGAAGCTCTGTTCCATAGAATTGCCCTTGCTACGATATTTCCACCGTTCTACGGTCTGTAGTTGATACAGGCTCAAGGGATTTCTGCGAAAAATGGATAACAGAAGCGTGACAGCACTCCGGCGCGTTGATCTTGCGCGCGCCACTGGCTGCAACCTCGAAACCATCCGTTATTACGAGACCGTCAGCATCATGCCGGACCCGCCCCGCACCGCAAAAGGATATCGAAGCTATGACGATGCCCATGTCAGACGGTTGAAATTCGTTATGCGGTCCCGCGATCTTGGCTTTTCACTGGAAGAAATTCGCGGGCTGCTCGGATTGGTCGATGACCGATCCCAGACCTGCGCTCAGGTTCAGACCGTTGCCGAGGCGCATCTTGAAGATGTGCAGGCGAAAATCGCCGATCTCGCGCGGATTGAACGTGTCCTGTCGGAGACCGTCGCGCGATGCACAGGCGACGCCGCCCCGAAATGCGCGGTTATTGATGCCCTGCTTGATGCATAAATTTCGCCGAAGATTTTTAGGCAGCCAGGTCGCTCGAACAAAAGCGGCCATTCGTTGCACCGCAGAAAATTGGTAAAGAGGGCTCTTTCAGGTCATTCGCTCCGCCACGCACGAACGGCCGCTTGGCCCCTGCCCCGCCCTTTGGGCGTGTCATCGCGCTCTACACTCCAGCCGGCAGACCGGCTTGCGCCCGCAACGTCCCGGCCCATCCTCCCTGTCCGCATGGCCCGCGCCCTGTCTCTCCGAGCCAGTGTGCGAACCTGCGGCCATGGTCGTCCTGGTCCGTGCCGATGCGCCCTTGCGGGTGACGATCGCTGGGGTGCGGTGCGGGGTTCGGGCCAAGCGCGATACGCCGCTGCACCGCCAAGAGAAAAAGAAAGCAAAACGGGGACCGCCGGTCCCCCACCGCAACCCTGAAATACGGCACCCAAAGGGGTGTCCCCGTCCTTCCTGCGCCTGCGGCTTTGTGCAGGCCGGGTGATCCCCCTCCCCTTTGGCCTTGATTTCAGCATTGCGGCGGTTCCCCCCCTGCCCTCGCCGGGAGGCAAGGTTTCAGAAGAGGAGCGTGCTTCGCACTCCCTCGTCTGACCCCTCGCCCGATTTTCGGCACCAGACCGGATACGTGGCACCACCGCAAAGGACCAAAGCCATGAACGACCAGACCACCCTTTCCGCAGAAGAACAGGCCGAGATTGTTCGCGCCGCAAAGATCGCAGAGCAGAGCGACCTTTTCCGCAAGACATGGGGTTCTGATGCCAGCATCCCCGGACAGATCGTCGTGACGCGCGGCGTGGCAAGCCTGTCTGTCGGCGCACAGGCGCAGATCATACGGGTCTTCGACCCCTTCAGCGACGACAAACCGCCGGAATGGGTATCATGAGATGCTGTCCGAAAAACGCACGTTTTGAGGATATGTAAAAATCATCATCCCATTAGGCTTCAAGTGGCTTTGCGGCAGGTGAAACTAGGTGTAACCTCGATGGAAAGTGAGCGTGTCCTCAATATTGAGTGGCCGGAGGCGGGTGCACACCAACGTCATTTCAACTCAATCGAGTGGGGCATGAAGCCTCGTTTTATTTGTTATTATTCCACCCCGGTTACCAATCTCAACTGATCCGTATCTCTCTTCAAAACTAGACGGAAGCGGTCGATCGCCATCTAATGAAAGCCATAACCGCATCAGATGGCGTCGTTGACTGGGATCTGGCCAATCAAGAAATCCCGTCCGATCATGAAGTTGGGAATGATTGTAAACGAACTGCATGTCTCCCGGCTCTAACTGCATGCCAAAACAAAGCGCGGGGTCATTCGCTAAAGCATCAAACATATCGAGCGCAGCAATGTGATCCGCGGTGAGTGGCATAGCTTCTTCGAACCTTTGGGCACTGTCAATATATTGCCGCTGATAGAAGACAGTCAGATATCCCTCGTGCCAGCTCAGAACTGGAATTTCCATGTAGGGTTTTGCGCCATTCGGGATTTCCCCCCGGCGATCCGTCGCAACGGGATCGAACAACTTAGTCAACAGATCAGGGCGATCTTGCTTCATTCGGTTATATATAGACTCAGCACTGACCAGCAGGGATTTCCCACCTTCTTTTGCCTCACGAATGCACAGTAGGCCGACAACATCAGCACTATCGGTGTGAAACGTCTGGCGTTGGCAGGTCTGATATATACGGCTATTGGGATCATTCGCATCAGCTCCAATGTCACGCACATGGCCTAAGATATGACCATCGGCATTCTGGGATCTGGCGCTTCCGATATGCGCTCCAATGCCGCAAAAGATCGTTGCGGCAAAAGCCTGAGAGTAGTCAGAAAGAGGTAGGCCACGCACAACTTCAAGACCCACACCCGAGAGCAGTTTTTCCTTGAGTTCAGAAATATGTCCCACAAAACTTATCAGTGGAAAAGTCTCTTTACTGATTTCACCGACATCGAGCGCTAAGCTTTGAAAATGAGTTGCAGCTTGCTCCAGATCGGCAATATCGGCATCGGATAACCGGTAAAGCCATTTCTCTGGAGCGTTCGACATGTCCTCACCGACCCATGCCGAAGGTCCGGTGAAGGCGTCGGGAAGAGTGAACGGCGTGCTTGTTTTCTGCATATAACGTCCTGACGTAAGACTGAATTTTTCAGTAATCAAAGATCTTGATTGCAGAAATATTTTCAGTTTATCTTGAATGATGGAAGCCCCTATGTCCAATTTTCCCCATTTGTCTTGCGTCAACACCAATTCGGCCGACATCCGCCTGAGGTGGTCCCCGAAAACTGGACACTGACGTAAGCTCTTTTGTGGTTCACCTTATGGGGATAGGTGACCAGCGGCGGCTTGAAAGACCATCCCATCCGCATCGAAGTAAAGAAACGTCTGAAAAACCTCCCGCTTTCAGCGTGATCTGGTAATCTCGGGCATCCCTCTGCAAGGAGCCCATCAGATGCCAAAGCAACCTGCATTTCCCGGCCTTCGCGATGCGATGAAGAAGAAGCAGACGCGGCGCGACGTGTTCCTGTCCGAGATGGAGGCCGTGGTCCCCTGGAGTTGGTTACACCGCATTTGCGGACCCGGCGACACGCACAGCCCTTGGCCTGTCTGAAGATCAGACCTGTCGCATCAACGCATGGCTTCCCGAAGGTACGGTCGTTCACCTGATCGTGGATCTGCTGCTGGCAGATAATGACGACGCGCTGTCAGGCAAGAGCATCATCCGCCGCGTCTACGATCCAGCCTGCGGCACTGGCGGCTTGCTGTCTGTTGCGGAAGACGCCATGAAAGAGATGAACCCGGGCCTGAATGTCGATCTGTTCGGCCAGGAGTTGAACGGCGAGTTTTACGCGATCTGCAAGTCGGACATGCTGGTGACACGAACGTGGCTTTTAGCGGGACACCGCGCGCAGTATCGCTATGAAACCAAATCGAGGGTGACCTATCCACTTCTTATCACTCTAACAATCAGGAACGCAGGCTTTGGACGATCCGGTTATCCCGTTTGACTTGGCGCGCATGTTCTTCGGAACTGATCCAATTTTATTTTATCTCGAAATCGTTTTTCGGACGTGTGTCGTTTACGCATACGCTTTGATACTGATCCGCTGGGTGGGTGGTCGTGGTATCGGCCAGATGTCGGCAGTCGAATTCTTGCTGGTCATTGCACTTGGATCCGCTGTTGGCGATGCGATGTTTTATCCAGACGTGCCGCTGTTTCAGGCCATGCTTGTCATTACGGTCGTGGTAAGCATTAACAAGCTCCTCGATCTCTTGATTTATCGATACAGCGCCGCCGAGAAATTTGTCGATGGTGAGACGGTAGAGATCATTCGCAACGGGGTGATCAATGTCCGAAGTCTCCGCAGAACGAGGATCGGCAAGAACGAACTTTTCGCAAGCCTGCGCGAACAGGGCGTGGTCAATCTTGGCGAAGTGAGGAAAGCCTATCTTGAATCGTCGGGTCGTTTCAGCGTCTTCCAATCGACGCACGCGCAATCTGGATTGCCTATCGAACCTGCATGGGATGTCTGTCCGCCCCCGACATATGATCCCGGCACAGCCGTCAATGGCAAAGCGCTGGCATGCTGTAATTGTGGCGTCGTCATTTCTCCGCCGGTCAAGGTGCCAACTGCCTGCTTGCAGTGTGGCGGTATCGTCTGGACATCAGCTATTGTGGCGCCCTGAAACGACAGGCTTCAGCAGATGCACATTGAATTCTGCGTAGCGATTGCGGAATTTTATCTGATCCTCCCACGCGTTCCGATTGTTGAGGCGGATAAGCGCCATAGCCATCACTCGTAACGACGCTCTGAGCCGCCACTTCGCTGCCGAGATGTGGCAAAGATGCCCTTAATCGGCAGCCCACATTCGGTAGAGGTTGCTTTTGGCCTTGAGCAGCCGGTCGAAGGCTGGCGACTTGCCTTGGCTGTCGAAAATCGCACGCGTCGCGGCGTCGAGATCGTGTAGGACCTCGCGTCGCTCCTCCGACCGCACCCAGCTGGTGACCCAGCCCACCACGGCTAAGCGAGTGCCCTGCCCAACCGGCTCTACCCGGTGCAGGGCGCTGGTCGGGTAAAGCACAAGGTCGCCGGGCTCCAGCCGGATCACTCGTTCCTCGATCGCGTCCTCCATGACGAGACCGCCGCCCTCGTAGCTATCGATTTCACTCAGAAAGAGAGTGAAGGACATGTCGGTCCGGCTGCCCTTCATGATCGGGTCATCGACATGGGTGCCGTATTCCATGCCAGGCCCGTAGCGCGAGACCAACATGCGCGCGAACTTGCGTGGACGCGCCACGCTGGTGAACACCTCGTTAGCACTCAGTGCCTTGCGCACCTTGGCGAAGATCGCCTCGCGGGCCGGCGTGTCCGCCGCCTGCTCGTTGCTCTTCACGCCCTTCGCATAGCGCCCAGCGGTGCGGCGACCGTCTTCGAAATTAAGCGCATCAATCGCCTCACGCAGCGCGGCGACCTCGTGGGGATCGAGGACGCCTCCGATCACATGAACCATGGGATTACTGCAGCTTCAAAGCGGAGAACTCGACCCGCGCGGCGGCGGCATGGAGCAGGCTGGCCTCCGGAGTGGCGATATCTTCGCCAGCCGGTCCGCCGAACGCGGCACCGGCGTCTTCGAGCTGGGCGCGCACTTCCGTGCCGACCTCGGCCACCGCAGCTTCGTCCGACGTCGCCAGCGCGTCTGCCTCCGCCTTCACCGCCTCGTAGATCCCGAAGGCCTCAAGATAATTCGTCCGATCGCTCACGGCACCATCTGAGACCGCCTCGGCGTAGTGCTCTCCAGCCGCGCGCAACCCCAGAGAGATCGCCTCTAGCCGGTCCGCAGCCATGGCCTCGGCCCGGGCAGCCGCGAGACGCTCGCGCAGGTCGGCAAAGCCTTGGTCGCCCGATGCCGTTTCCAGCTCCTCGATCTGCTCGTAGAGCTCACTCGCAAGGGCACCTTCGAGTCCATGCTCGGCCATCTTGGCGGCCTCCTCGATCAGGACAGCCGCGTCCTCGCCGATTTGGCGCTGCGTTTCGGCGGCGCGCAGCAGCCCGTCGATCACCAGCAGGTTGCGAGCTTGGGTCAGTGCCGGCTTTAACATGGAACTGCCGCCTTCGGACTCGCCCTCTCCGGCAGTAGCGGCTTCGCCTTCGGCCTCTAAGGCACCCTTACCTTCGCCTTCGGCTTCCACGGCGCCCTCACCTTCGCCTTCGGCTTCCGCCCCCACATCGCCTTCGCCCTCGACGGCGGCCTCACCTTCAGCCTCGACCTGATGGATCAGGCTCTGCGGTTCCGACAGTTCAGCGGCAACGGACGCGGCCCCGACGGCAGAGCTGAGCATGGCTGCCGAGGCACTCAGCGCGAGAACGCGGCGGGCAGTGACGACACGACGGGGTTTGCGTGTGATTGTGCTCATGATCTAAATCCTAAATCTTACTGTTTGTGTCAGATATACAGATCGCGAACGAGAGGTCAAGCAAAGCGACCGTCCAACAATGTAGCTCACAGGCCGCCTTACGGTTCGGCTTAGACTGGTGGCGTGATTACGTGGCGTACTGGACGCGGCGAACAGAAAGGCTAGATTGAAAATCAGATCAGGCAAATCAGTTGATTTGCTGAGTTTAGGAAGAGACCAATGAAACTGCTCACTCTTGCATTGGCGATGACGGTGTTTGCCGCCCCCGCCTTCGCCGAAAGCCACATGGCCGCCGAGTCCACCATCGATATGGCGTCCTTGCAAGGCGATGCCGCCGCGGGCGAAGAGCAGTTCAATCGCCAGTGCGTGGCCTGCCACGTTGTCCAGGATACGGCCACGGATGAAGTGCTGACCGGCCGCAACGCCAAGGTCGGACCGAACCTCTATGGTGTCGCCGGCCGCACGCCCGGTACACACGAAGGATTTGCCTACGGTGACGCGATGATCGCCTACGGCGAAACCGGTGCCGTCTGGGACGAAGCGAATTTCGTCAGCTACGTGCAGGACCCGACCGGTTTCCTGCGCGAGGCTCTGGACGACAACCGCGCACGCGGTAAGATGGCGTATCAGGTCCGTGACGAGGCGCTGGCCTATGACCTCTTTGCCTTCCTCGCGACCTTCGGCACAGAGGGTGACGCAGCGGTCGACGCCGAGGCCGCGCCGTCCAACTGAGTCAGGATCGCGTTGACGACAGGCCGCCGCGGGAGACTGCGGCGGCCTTTTTAATGCGGCGATGTGCTGCGCGATGATCCTTGCGACGCTGGCGGCATCCTCTTCATAGGCCAGATGGCCCAGCGGCCCAAGCGACAGGTGCCGCCCCGGCGGCAGACGGGCGGCGACGCTGGTCGCGGGCGGCACGGCGCGGTCGTTGTCGCCAGTTAGCAGCAGGACGGACGTGTCGCGTGGGCGGTGATCGCTTGGAACAACGCATTGAAGTCCTTCATCGCCGTGCCGGCGGACCGTGTCGCGGCCATGCCGCACGACCTAGGCGATGGGATCGATCTGGTCC
This sequence comes from Loktanella sp. DJP18, assembly GCF_049310965.1. Classification (NCBI taxonomy): domain Bacteria; kingdom Pseudomonadati; phylum Pseudomonadota; class Alphaproteobacteria; order Rhodobacterales; family Roseobacteraceae; genus Loktanella; species Loktanella sp. DJP18. Next base: position 17,122 of record NZ_JBMERN010000048.1, read on the forward strand.
TTCATGTCATGACCTGCCGGCGACGGAAAGCCAGCACTGACCCGCATGGTCGGCAGACCGATGATCTGTCGTTCTGCAAGAATGGGTGCTTCGATGGGATGAAGGGGCATCCTCGACTCCTCTTCTTGTTCTTGTTATGTTCCCATTCTATCGGCCACCCGCGAGTGATCTGTCAAGCAGCGGCATCGTGTCGATCGAGGTTTTCGCTCCAGCCGCGCCCTGAGATGTCGCATTGTCCCGCACGCCCCAAAAGCTATCATGACAACTCTCTGTCCGGAGCACTCGATGACACAGCATTCACGCGGTCAAGCGCGCGGCATCGAGCGGCTCTACCTCGATTTCGACAGCTTCTTCGCGTCGGCCGAGCAGCACTTCAATCCGGACCTGCGCGGTCGCCCGGTCGGCGTGGTGCCACTGGATGCCCTGCACACCGGCTGCATCGCAGTCAGCCGCGAGGCAAATGCGCGGGGCGTAAAATCAAACACGCCAATCTCGAAGGCCCGGGAGATTATCCCGGACATGATCTTTGTCGTGGCACGTCACGACGTCTACGTGCGCCTGCACAAACGCATCCTCGACATGATCGATACGGTCATGCCCGTCGCCCATGTCAGATCGATCGACGAGGTCGTCTGCAACCTGCTGCCCGCAGAAGGCGCACGCGCTGATGATCTTGCCCGAGAACTGAAAGCCGCGCTTTCCACCGCGTTCAGCGACGTGCTGATCTGCTCAATCGGAATGGCACCGACGGAACTGCTGGCGAAGATCGCGGCTGAACTGCACAAGCCCGACGGGTTCAGTCTGATCAAGGCGGAGGATCTGCCGGAGGCCCTGTCCGGCATCGACCTCGGTGATCTTCCCGGCATCTCGAAAGGCATGCGTGCGCGTCTGGAGGCGGCTGGTGTTCATGATTTCAACGGCCTCTGGTCGCTGGCACCCAAGCAGGCACGAGCGATCTGGGCAGCGTCGAGGGCGAGCGGTTCTGGAACGGTCTCCATGGCTACCATACCGAGCGCCCAGCGACGAAGAAGAGCATGTTCGGCCACAGCCGCATCTTGCCCCGCGATTGGCGCAATCCGGAGAAGGTCAAGATCTGCGCACGCCTGCTGACGGAAAGCGTCGGCCGCCGGGTTCGCCGGCCCTATGTCCGCGCGACCAAGCTGACTCTCAGTTTCAGAGGCGGCGAAGTCAGAGGTGCGTCGGGCAGTCGGCCGGACGACAAGAACTGGAGCTGGGAAGGGTCATTCGCACTGGCCCGCGACGACCATACTTTCGTGACAGTCCTCGGCGCGGGACTTGCGGAGGCGGAGCGTAGGCTGCCCTTCCAGCCGCGGTCTGTCAGCGTAATGATTCACGGGCTGATTGGCACCGCTGAGGTCATGACCGACCTGTTTGCGGCATTCCCCGGCGTGTCAGGTGGCGCATCGGAAACGACAGACCGTGCCAAGTGGGAGAAGGTCAGCGATCTGATGGACGGTCTGCGTGCGAAGCTGGGACCGCAGGCGCTGTCGATGGGACCACAGACAGAGGTGCCCGGTGGCTATGTCGGTGCCAAGATCGCCTTCGGTCGGATTCCGGACGATGCCGACTTCAGCGGTCCGCCATTCGCCGACGAAAACACCCACTTCGTCACCTTTTGAACCATGGTCAGATAATTCAGGAGACGGACATGCAGACGCTTCCCATCGAGAATGTGCAGGACTATCCGCGCCCACCCAGCCTCGAGGACGTCCCGCAGCATCTGCGGGTGATGCTCGCCGATCAGGTCGTGGCTGAAACCACCCGCGGGCTGCGCGTCCTGGAGACGCACCACGCGCCGACCTACTATTTCCCGCGCGACGACATCCGTGCCGATCTCGTCCCGGTCGGTGGTGGCAGCTTTTGCGAGTGGAAGGGGCAAGCGCGATATTTCGATGTCGTGGTGGCAGGCAAGGTCGCGAGGCGCGCTGCATGGACCTACGACCGGCCGTCCGTAGCCTTTGCCAGCATCGCCGGCCATGTAGCGTTTTATGCCGGGCTGATGGAGGCTTGTTTGGTGGGCGAGGAGAGTGTCATTCCGCAACCGGGCGACTTCTACGGCGGCTGGGTGACCTCCAACCTGCGGGGCACGCCCAAGGGCAGCAAAGGCACGCTGCATTGGTAACAACTGCATATTTGTTGTGTTCGTTGCGAGGAGTCACCATTATTTCGACAATCTGGATTCAATGACAGTCAAATAGCGTAGGCCTGCCTGCTGTTTTACAATCCCTCCGAACTTAAGAATAAAATCTAACTTTCCTTGCCTTGACCATCTGTTTCATTAAATGACAGTAAGAATGCAGCGCCTTTTGCGTGTTGAAAGAATCAAGGAATGACTATGGCCGATATCGATCTGAATAGCATGTCGCTGGATGACCTCAAGAAGCTCCAGAAGGACGTAAACAAGGCCATCGATGGCTATGAGGACAAGCAGCGAAAGGCCGCATTGGTGGCCGTTGATGCCGCCGCAAAGAAAATGGGATTTACCCTGGCAGAATTGATGGGAATGCCCGGCAAGAAGACAAAATCCGCCTCCCCGCCAAAATACCGGCATCCCGAAAACCCCGAGCAGACCTGGACCGGCCGTGGCCGTCAGCCGGACTGGATGAAAGACGCGCTGGAGAACGGGCACTCCAAAGATGAATTCCTGATCTCTCCTGCCAACTGAGCTGCGGCGTGACGGACAATCAATGGCGCTTCTGCGCCAGCGTCACGGTCATGTGCCTTATTGTGGCAGGCACATGCGCGCGGGCCGATATCACCCCTTCCAGGGATTTAAATATCTGCGGACAGAACCAGCGAAACACGTCGGACAAGACATGCATCGTGGATGGCGACACACTCTGGCTGGGTGGGGTCAATATCAGGCTGAAGGACTTCGACACGCCGGAATCGCGCACGAACATCTGCGGGGGGTTTACTGAGATCGATCTGGCGCGAGCCGCCACGGAAAGGCTTCAGTCGCTATTGAATGGCAATGCTTGGACGATCGAGACCTTCGGGATCGACGGCACGGGCAATCGCCGGCTTGCGACGATCAGGATCGAGGGAGTCGATGTCGGAGATATCCTGATCGCCGAGAAGCTCGCGCGCCGCTGGCCGGATGGCGACGAGTTCTGGTGCAGGTGAGCAAGGTTCTCGGAGGACGCACCCAATTTTTGTAGGATTGCCGCAATAACCACTGGGTGAACCTGACGACCTGTCACGACATAATGCTGGGCTCCCGCTTGCATCGCCACCAGTCTTGATCGGGCTCTATGCCTGCATCCCTTTAATCGTGTCCGGCCTGTTCGACGACAGGGACCACGTTCCGCCGCGTTCAAAAGCAGACTGACGAATTGCTATGCCGGGCTTGGTCCTCCGACGTCCGACTTAAGGCCTTCACCGCTCTGGTGGATCACCATGCGGTCCGCCGGAAACGGCCGGATCAGCGCGAAGGCGTCATCCGGCGTGCCGGTCAGCCATTCGTCATAATCCTCGGGATCGAGAATCGTCGGCATCCGGTCCGGATGGGTGTCGCGGGTCAGCGCGTTGGGAGTGGTGGTGACCATGGATGAGGTGATCATCTCACGCAGGTCGCCGCCGCCGTAGTTGCCTTTGTAGGCGCGCCAGATGCCGGCAAAGGCAAATGGCGGCCGTGGGTCATCCCCCGCAACCCCGAACCACACGTAAGTGGCCGGGTTGCGGCCCTTCGCCTCGCAGAAGCTGGTCGCGGGGATCAGGCAGCGGCGCTCTTCGAAGCTTTTGCGCCAGAACCCCGACGTGCGCAGCTTGTCGCCGCGGGCGTTGTTCACGGCCTTTGGCTGGATCGGTTCGCCGGTCTTTTTTGAGACCTGTGGCATCACGATGCCCCAGTGTGCGGGTCGCAGCCAGCGCGTGCCGTCGGTGTCGGCTCCGACAATCGGGGCCATGCCCTTTGGAAAGATCGCCGGCAGTGGTTCGGCGTTGCCAAGCGCATCTTGTGCCGGATCGACAGTGAAGAGCTGCCGCATCGCGTCCTTGGCCATCGTGTTGGAATAGAGATTGCACATCCATCCTAGGATAGGGCCTTAGAATGGCGACGGCACCATTTTTCGGCGCGGTAACTGACCAGCATCTGCTTTTCGCTTGAAATTTGGAGAGCTGCGGTATAGTTATGCGGTATGCAAGGGAGTAGATCTGTTGTCCACCGTGTCGAAACGCAAGACTTCGCTGACCCTTGATGCAGCAATGCTTGATGCAGCAAAGGACCTTGGAATCAATGTCTCGGCCTTGGCTGACGCTGCTCTTCAACTTGCCATTGCCAACGCCCGCCGAAGCAAATGGCTTGATGAGAATGCAGAGGCTTTCGCTGCACAGGCTGCATGGCATGAGAGCCACGGCCATCCGCTGACCGAGATCATGACCTCGCCTGTCGGGCAAACATGGAAGAACTAAGCCGCTTCGACGTCGCGGTCTACAACGGCATTTCGATGGTCGTCGTTGAAAGTGATCTGCTGCCGCGCGATCCCTCTGTCGTGGTCATCCCACTGCTTGCCACCTATCCCGCCGTCAAGCATCTCAATCCGAAATTGCGGCACGATGGACAGACGCTCGTGCTGGCAACGCGTTTGATCACGGCCGTGCGCCGTTCAGCGTTGCGACACACGGGAAATATTTCGGATCAGGGTGATGAAGTGATCCGAGCATTCGACGTCCTGATGGGCGGGGTGTAGCGTCAGGATCCCAACGGCCACACGGATATTTATCACGCTCGGTGATGGTCTGATGAACCACTATGAAGGCTGACGTCACTTATGAGCAGATCAACAGTGCCCTTGGAGTGACCGGACCTCATCCTGGGGATCGGAGTATTGAAGTTTCTGGCGATCGGGTCGTCAATGGACGGCTGTTGCACGTGCCATGTATCCCGAGGTGTGATCACCTGGGACACGGCGCTTTTCGCTTGAACTGGCCTCGATCCGGGGAGCGGTGATTACGGATTGCACCGGGGGCAATCCCCCGGCTCTGCCTGCACTCGTCCATCCCTCCGCCACCTATTGGTATTATATCCGCAGGCTGTGCAGCCCCACACTTCGATGGCAACGACGTCAGTCGGGAACCCGCACGCCATACATGGTAGTCCCTTTGGGGTCTGGGTCAGGCCGAAGCCGGCCGCATCGCAAGCCGGACATGGACAGGCCAGTCTGTCAGCAAGCTTTCGCGCCAGACGACCGAGCGTTTCCATGCGACGTGGATTCAGATGAGCGCGCATGTCCGTCTGCAGCAAGAGCGGGCCGGAATCTGCTTCGCGCGACATCTGCCCAATGACATCGTCAAGTTGGTCGCGATCACGGATTCCCTTGACGCAGCCATCGAGAGGATCTGACCCACGCACGACGACGGCGTGGTCGGGAAACCTGACCCTGGCAAGAAATGCATCGATATTGGTATCGCGCCCGATCTCGACATGATCGAAAACCGGGTTCTCGTCGATCAGATGCTCACGGATGATCCGTCCTGACCGGGTATCGAGCAGGATGGCCAATTCGAAGCCTGCGCCGATGAATGGCACTGTCGGATGCGGGCCGTAGGCACCCTCGCTTGCGAGCACAAGCTTCTGCCCGGTCACCGATGCGCCAAGCCTCGCCTTTGCGGTGGCAGTCTCCTCGATCGATCCCATGCGTGGCACTTCGCCGGTAAACGTGCCGAGAGAGTCAGTGTCGAGGCCTGTCGGAACCATGATCTCGATCTCGAACCTGTCACCAAAAACCGGGCCGAAGGCCCGCTCCTTGCCATGCATCGTCGCCAAGACGATCGTTTTGCCAACGATCTCCGTCAGCTTCATGCCGCGTCGCGGGCGGTCACGCCGTTCGTGTGACGATCGAACCACGCCCCTTTCTCGTAGCGACGGATCGTGCCACCGGCATCATCCAACGCCGCAAGTGACAGCCAGTCGTTGTCAAAAAGGGCACGGACGTGCGGCTGGCGCTGGAGAACCTTCGCAATCATTGTCTCCGGTGCCGCGATGGCAACGGCCAACCTGCGGGGGATGTGGCGCAGCATGTCGCCATCGTGCAACGACTGAGCAGGCAGGCCCACACGTAGTGGTCCCGCATTCCCTTCCAGAACGCCGATCCCGCCGACGACGTTGTGCAGAAGCTTGTTACCTGCGCCAAACCTGTCCGGCGCGACCGCTGCCCCGTGGTATTGCAGCGCAATCCAGCTTGCCACGACGACCGGGGCGCTCAGGATCATTTCGAGCGTTGCGGCTTCGGGATCCTGCCGCCAGTCGTAGTCGTGAAGAAAGACTTCGCCGCCGAGATCTCGGCCACGCGTCCGTGCGCGCGGTGCCACAACGAAGCCCCGGCATCCGGCAAGTCCCCATTCCGGCCGCAGTTCGGACCAGTCGTGCCCGCGCCGTGCCAGCAATGCATCCGTCCCGCGGGGCAAGCCGCGTGCGCGTTCGGTCCGGGTCATGACACCTGCCGTGGCCAGAGCGGCCCGAAGACGGCCCACGTCTGCGGCATGACTTGGCATCAGCGCTTCCTCGAACAGCCGGACGTCGTCCGACACCGTATCGTGCAGACCTGCGATGAAAAATGTATCCGCCGGGATCGCGATGCCGGCAGCTGCAAGGCCGTCGCGCACGCCACCATCGTTCAGCAGCGCGGCCAGAACCCGGGCGTTCACGTCACCCGGGAAACCGCCACAGGCACCGCATTGCAGTGCGCTGGCATGGGGTGCGTTGGCTACGGCCGCACCGTGCCCACAGATCAGCACCAGGCGGGCAAACCCCTCGGTCAGCGACATCGCCCTCAGGATGCCTTTGGCGACTGAAATGCGCTCCGCCAGTGGCATGTCGACCACCGGGGCCGGATCCAACCCGGATTGCCCTGTTATCGCGAGGCCATCCCGCAAAAGCTTTCCAATATACAGGGGTCCGGCGGCCTCGACAAAGGCGAATGCCGATACGGCAGCGCGCTTAAACCGGCCCCAAGCGCGAACTGTCCGTAGCTGAACCCTCCTGTTCGCATCATCACTTTCATCGTCACCCGCGCGCGTTGTGACGGAGGGAGCAACCAGGATAGGCGCGCGTGCCTCGCCAACCTCGCAGCCAAGCCCGCGGTGCTCCAGCGACAGCCCGAAAAAGCCGGCAAAACCGATCGTCTGGATGTCTGGGTCAGCGGCCTCCAGCGCGCGGCGCAAGCGCTCGGACCGCACGTCGATGCAGAACGCGGCCTGGGTTGCCGGACGTTGCTCGGGTTCGATTGACGGTTTGCCGAGCAATGAGAGAGCGAGCTGCCGCTCATTGCTGTGATCGACAGCGGCCTGAAGTGCCGCGTCGATGATCGTATCAGGGTCAACTTCGACGGGACGCGCGTATTCGGCCTTTGCTTTCTCCCACGCCGCGCCACCCGCTTCGCCGCCCCTCTTGAGCAGGGCCACCTCCCAGGTCAGGCGGATCGTCAAAAGCGCAAAAAGCGTCCCGTCGCGGCCGCCATCGCGTTCGGCCATCCACGACAAATGGCGGGCGTATTGCGCCCAGCCGGACAGGGTCACAAGCAGTCGGTGGAAATAAAGCGGGGCCGACTGCGTCGTCAGATCGAGGGCCTGACAGGCATCTGCAAAGGCGGCATGCGCATCCCTTGGCATCGCCGCGACCTGCGCTGCAAAGCCGGACAGGCCGGCAATCGCCGTGGTGAGGTCACGGCTTGAATAGGCCTGCCAGGCGGACCAGGCATCAAGGTCCGACGCTGGCCAGAATGCCTGTCCCTGATCGAAATCTGCAGCTGCCCAATGGCTGATCCGTTCCTCGATCAGACCGGGCCAGTCTACGCCGTCGGTCGAGCGCGCGAGATCAGCCAACGTGGGCAACATAGCTGGGCTTGACACGTCCCCCGTCGTGGCACGGATCAACGAACCGGCTGAAAGGCCATGAGCAGCTTCTGCGGCGGAGAGATCCTCTGACCAGATCTCTCCTGCGTCGATCATCCGGACGACTGTCTGACGGGACGCGAACGCCCGCCCCGCCCCGAGCCGCATTAAACGCGCGGCGGCAATGGTGCGATTTTCGGAGGCCTGACCAAGCCATGGATTAACCGCGACGGCCGCGGCCAGCGGAAAGGCAGGCGGGATCTGGCGCATGGCCTCTTCCGCACAGGCAAAGAGCGCGAGTGTCTGCCCTGGCCACGTGATGTGAATACTCATTGGATCACTCCTTTGGTCGGAGTCCAGCGACCGGCCAGCCGTTCGAAGACTGCGTTGATATAAAGACCGTTCATCAAGTGCACCCGCAGCCCGGCCGCGGCGGGGTGTCGGGCCCAGAGGGAAAAGGTGGTCTGTGCCAAGGCGGCCACGGCAAAGCTCGACACTGCGAGGACAATCGTCGCCCAGATCAGGCCATCGGGCGGCGGCGGTGGCGGCAGGGTGCCCGCCGCCGCCCAGGTCGCACCGTGTTGAAAGGAGAAATATGCCACCGTTGCCGCAATAGACAGTCCGACAGTCCGCAAGGTCAGCGCGCGCGGTGCCAGATCCGCCAGTCCCTGTCCGATCAGGTAGACAACACCGAAGATCAGGATTGCGCCGAGGGCGACGGACTGTGGCGGCTTTGCCGTGATCCCGAAGATCAATCCGACGACGAGATAAAGCAGAAGCGCCATGGCAAAAGCTTGGGCCACCGCGCCCAGACCGGGCACAGCGACCGGACCGGGCCGCCGGATCGCCGCCACTTCGCGCACGGCCTCGCCCGAGGACAGGAAGGCATGCGCCTTGTAAAGCGAATGCGCCACGATGTGCAGCAAGGCCAGCGGGAAGAGTGCCAGCCCGCATTGCAGCACCATGAATCCCATCTGCGCGCAGGTGGACCAGGCAAGCGCCGTTTTAATCGCCGGCTGTGTCAGAGATACCGCAGCGGCCATAAGTGCACTCAACCCTCCGACAAGAGCCAGAATGGCCAGCACCCCGGGGGCGGCCATCAGGACGTCGGCAAAACGGATGAGCAAAAAGCCTCCTGCGTTCACGACGCCGGCGTGCAGCAGGGCGGACACCGGCGTAGGGGCCTCCATCACCTCGGTCAGCCAGCCATGCATCGGCACCAGCGCGGACTTGAAAACCGCCGCGACCGCCAGCAGCAGGGCCGCCAGCCAGACAAGGCCCATGCCGTCGCCCGCCCGCGCCGCAGAGTTGACTGACGCGATATCCGCGGTGCCGAAGTGCGCAAACAGGATCGCGCAGGACAGCACCAGCGCCACACTTGCGACGACTGCGCTCCACGCTTTCTTCCGCGCTGCCCGCCGGGCGCGGGGCCGGTCGGGGTAGTGCACCAGCAGACGATGCAGCGTAACGCTTGTGGCAATCCACCCGATGGACAACTGCACGATGTTGCCCGAACCGACCAGCAGCAGGACGCAGGCCACGGTCGCGGCCATCCAGCCCATGAAAGCGGGCTGTCGCGCTTCTCCGTCCAGCGCCACCCGCGCGAACCGCAATACGATCCAGCCGACGAAAGCCACCGTCAGAGTCATCGCGACGCTGACAATATCGATCCGAGCCGACAGACCGATCGGCGTGACCCCCAGAAGCTGGCTTGTCGAAGGTCCGTTAAGCGTCAGGTCCGCGGCGCCGGCGATACCACACGCCAGTGCGACAAGCGCAGCCCATTCAGGCAGGCGCAACCGCCAGTCGGCACGGGCGGGTGGGCGCAGTTGCATGACCAAGGCCGAAGCCGCCAACACAAGGGGCGCAAGAAGCAGCAAAACACTCATCGAAAACCTCCGAGATAATACCTCGGATGGATGTAGGCGGTGGTATATCTGAATGAAAATACATTGTATGGATCAATCCGTTCTGTTTATGTGAACAACATGCGGCTAAACTATCACCACCTGCGCTATTTCCATGAGGTCGCCCACCAAGGGAACCTGACTCAGGCGGCAGCGCGGCTGAATCTGTCGCAGTCTGCACTCTCAACTCAGATTCGCGTCCTCGAGGACAGGCTGGGGCATCCCCTTTTTGAACGGACCGGGCGCGCGATGATCCTGACCGAAGCCGGCAGGATCGCCCGCGATCACGCAGACCGCATTTTCGACGTCGGCGATGATCTCGTCGCCGCGCTGACCGGCGGCGGTGCCGCGACCGCACCACTGCGGGTGGGTGCCCTGTCGACATTGTCCCGGAATTTCCAACTCGGCTTTCTGCAACCTGCCCTGGCGGAAAATGCCAACCTGGTTTTGTCATCCGGCAACAGCCAGACCCTTCTGCGGGCGCTCGAGGATCTCGCGCTCGACGTGGTCCTGCTGACCGATCCACCATCGCGCGACAGCTTCCCCGACCTTCTGGCGCATCGCGTCGCGGAACAACCAGTCGGGCTTCACGGCACGGCCCAGCGGCTTGGACATGAGTCTCTGGCCGAACTGCTGCGCGCAGAGCCGGTGATCCTACCGACCGAAAGCTCGATCCGGACCGGGTTCGACAGCCTCGTGTCACGTCTTGGGGTGACACCACGGATCGCCGCCGTCGTCGACGACATGGCCATGGTGCGCCTGCTGGCACGCAACGACGTCGGCCTCGCCATCACACCGGCCGTAGTGCTGGCCGACGAACTGGCACAGGGCCTGCTTGTCAGCGCGCCCTTCGCGCTCGACATCGTCGAGAGCTTCTACGCGATCACCGCAACGCGCACCTTCCCCCACCCCCTGCTGGAGCGGCTTGTCGAATCATCACCGAGGCCGCAAAACGTGTCAAATTGTTGATGCGATCCTTCAGGACATGCGAGCGCATACAAGAGCAAACGTGGAGCCCCCACCGACTGCTCATGGTATGAAGGTCGATCGCTCCCGTGTGACATAGCTCGCCAAATCACCTGCATTTCGGCCAGTCAACTTTGAAGTCATCACACACTGTTGCGGCACGGGCAAATCGCTGGACGGTTGTAGAGCGAGCTCATCACGAGCGTCATGGAGGGACTGCGTCCGGCGTGCATTTCCCAAGCGATGAAGCGTGGAACCGAGACGTCGCGGTAGTGGATGCTGCGGCCGAGAGCATCCGTCATAACGGTCGCGACCTGTCCGAACGTCAGTGCACCCGGACCGGTCAGGGCGTAACCTCCGCCTGTATGGGCGGACGGCTTCGCCAAGTTGGTCGCGACGGCATGCCCGACATCCTCGACTTCGATAAAGGCCGACCCCCCTTGTCCGCCGGGACCGCAATCTCGCTTCTTTCACGGATAAGGACACCATTTTTCGAAAGTGCTAGTGATCACTCACTGCCTGATGCAGTAATCGCTAAATTGGAGCTTGGTGCGCACCAAATGCGTCCCAACTTGCTTTTGTTCTAGATGTGAACTCCAGTCAGCGTTGGAGTTCTATGATGGAAACATCAGCATTTGTCCTGCCGGCCACACCGCGTCAGATCGCCTATGCGCGGTCGCTTGCGCAACAAATCGGCACCCTTCTCG